>NZ_JAMXIO010000019.1:0-83351 GCF_059651515.1 Oerskovia sp. 140933 | reverse complement strand
CCTCCGCGCGAGGGTGCGCGACGCCGTCGGGCAGGGTGGCCAGGTCCGGCACCGGGGCCGACTCGCCGCCCGGCGAGGCTTGGTCCTGGGCACCGGGCGGGGTACTTCTAGAGGATGCGCACGAACCCCCACGAACTCACCCATCAGGTGCTGGCCGCTCGCGGCGTCGGCGGCCACCGCCAGTACCGCATCCCCGCCCTCGCCGTCTCGACGCGCGGCACCGTCCTCGCGGCCTACGACGGGCGCCCCAACCTCGACGACCTGCCGAACACGATCGACCTGCTGGTCCGGCGCAGCCTCGACCACGGCCGCACCTGGGAGCCCCAGCAGGACGTGCGCGTCGGCACAGGGCTCCAGGGCTTCGGCGACCCCAGCCTGCTCGTCGACCGCGTCACGGGGCGCATCTTCTGCTTCCACGCGGCGGGGACCCACGCGGGGTTCTTCGAGGCCGTCGAGGGGCTCGAGCCCGAGGACGACGTCCAGCACGTCGACCTGTCCTTCTCCGACGACGACGGCCTGACCTGGACCCACCGTCGGGTGACGGCCTCGCTCAAGCCGCAGGGCGTCACGGGGCTGTTCGCCGCGGCCGGCACCGGGATCCAGCTCGAGACCGGCCCGTACGCGGGCCGCCTGCTCCAGCAGATGGTCCTGCTCCTCGGCGGGGAGATCCGCGCCGCGTCCGCGTACTCCGACGACCACGGCGAGACCTGGACGCTGGGCGAGCCCACGGGCCCCGGGGCCAACGAGAACAAGGTCGTCGAGCTGCACGACGGGCGCGTGCTCCTGAGCTCGCGCGCGCAGGGCTGCCGGGTCCAGGCCGTCTCGACCGACGGCGGCCGCACCTACGGGCCGCTGACACCGGTGCCGGACCTGCCCGACCCGAGCGACAACGGGAGCATCCTGCGACTCGGGGCCGTGACCGACGCGACCGCGCCCCTGCTGGTGACCAACAACCGCGACGCCGACCTGCGCCGCAACACCGTCCTCAGCGTGTCGTACGACGAGGGCGCGACCTGGCGGCCTGCGCTGACGCTCTGCGCGGGCTCGAGCGCGTACTCGACCGCAGCGGTCCTCGCCGACGGCTCGCTCGGGGTGCTCTACGAGCGCGACGGGTACCGCGAGATCGTCTTCGCACGGGTCGGGGCCGAGGCGCTCTCGCCCGCGGCGCTCACGCAGGCCGTCGAGGCGTTCGCCGACGACGACGGCGGCGCCTTCACCATGGTGCTGCGCTCGATCACGCCGGGTCGTCCCGCGCAGTGGGTCAGCGTGGGCGCGTCGCACGTCGTCCCGGCCGAGGGCGGGGACTGGGGCGTGCACACCTGGAAGGAGATCGGGCAGGGCTACGACGGCGACCAGGTCCTCGGCACGCGCGAGGCCCAGGACGTCAACTACGGCCCCGCCGCACCAGGGCTGCGCGCGGGCGACATCCTCGCGTTCACCGGTCGGTTCCGGCACCGTGGCCCGGGGCCCGTCACCGCCGCGCTGGGCGGGAACCTCGACGGCGACGTCCCCGGGGACTTCCCCGCCGTACGCCTCGCCCCCGGCGAGGCCACCCTCTTCTTCACCCCGACCTACACCGTGACCGCGGCCGACGTGGCGCGCGGCGAGGCACGCGTCGAGTGCGTGGTCCAGGCGGGGGACGTCCGCTTCGAGCGGGCGTTCCGCGCGGACACCGTGACCGGGGAGGTCGTGGCGGTCGCCTAGGCCCGCCGGCCCGGCCCGACGGCGTGCGGAACCCTCGACCGGGAGGTCTCGCACGCCGTCGGGCCGGGCCGCAGGCCCCCTGGGCCACCGCAGCGCGCGGGACCTTTCCGCCGGTCCCCCTGTGCCGACGACGGCGGCGCGACTAGCGTGGTGGGTGGCGCCGCGCGACGGATGGCGTCGCCCGCCGTCGAGGAGGTGCGTCATGAAGGACGTGCGCTGCACGGTGGGCTGGCACCGGTGGCAGAAGCGGTACGTCGAGGACTCGCAGTACGTCGTGTGCACCCGGTGCGGCCGCGAGCGCAACACCGTGCCCGCGGGGCCGCTCGGCGGTCTGGGGGGTTGACGCGCGGCCGCCCGGGCGGCCGCTACGCCGAGTCGCTGCGCCGGACGATCTCCGCGATCCAGGCGGGCGCGAAGGGCGACGTGCAGCCCGGGGGCGTCGGGTAGTCCTTGAGGACCTCGAGCCGCTCACCGATGCTCACCGCGCGGGCACGGAGCCCCGGGTGGTGGATGCCGAGGGTGGCGAGGCACTCGTTCATGGCCCACTGCAGGCGCTCGGGGGCGTCCTTCATGTCGGCCTCGACCCGGTCGAGGAGGCCGGGCAGGTCGAGCCCGTCGGGGGACTTCGCGACACGGTCGGTCGTCAGCGCCCACCCGGCGCTCGCGACGACCGGGTCGGGGTCGGCGAACCACGCGGTGCGCAGCTCCTCGACGTGCGGGCTCCTCGTGACGACGTAGCTCACGAGCCACCCGTGGACCTTGGGCACGCGGGCGTCGCGCAGCATGGCGTCGAGCTCGGCGGCCGACCAGGCCTTGGGCCGGCAGACCAGGACCGCGACGAGGCGGGCCGCGGTGTCCCCCGTCTCCCAGAGGCCGCGCGCGAGGTCGTGCTGGGTCTTGAGGCTCTTGGCGACCGCACGCAGCCTCGTCAGGTTGACGCCGTGGTCGTCCCCGTGCCGTTCGTTGACCGCGCGGATCCTGGGGTCCTCCAGAGCCTCGAGCTCGGCCAGCACGTCGTCGACGGTCGCCTGGGCCGCGGTGGTCGTCGCCATGCCGGTCTCCTCGTTCGTTCGGTGCTCGCACCAGCGTACGTCGGGGCCCTGGCGGCGTGAGCGTCCCGGGGGGCGCGGCACGGTGGTACCGGGGGGCGCGGGCGCGGCACAGGGGCGCCGGGGCCCTGCACGGCCTCAGCGCGCACGCCGAGCGCGGGAAGAAATTCGTGCGGGAATCCGGGAACGCACGGGCGCGCCTCCGCGTTGACCTGACGGAATCTACCCGCGATCTGAGAGAGACATGGACGCAGACAGTACGAACCCCCTTGTGCCGGCCACCGATGCTGCGACGAGGGGGTGCAGGTTCTGATGTGGGTGCTGACACTGCTGCTCGGCGTCGTCGTGATCGTGGCGATCACCGCCGTGACCGGCTACTTCGTCGCCCAGGAGTTCGCGTACATGGCCGTCGACCGGTCACGGTTGAGCGCGCGTGCGAGCACCGGGGACGCGGGGGCGCAGCGCGCCCTGGCCGTCACCAAGCGCACGTCCTTCATGCTCTCGGGCGCCCAGCTGGGCATCACCGTGACGGGGCTCCTCGTCGGCTACGTCGCCGAGCCGCTCGTCGGCGAGTCCCTGGGTGAGGCCATGGGGGGCGTCGGGGTCCCGACCGGCGTGGGCATCGCGGTGGGCACCGTCCTGGCGCTGGTGTTCTCGACGTTCATCCAGATGATCTTCGGAGAGCTGTTCCCCAAGAACCTCGCGATCGCCCGGCCCGAGCCCGTCGCCCTGTGGCTCGCCCGGTCGACGACCATCTACCTCGCCGTGTTCGGCTGGCTCATCAAGATCTTCGACCAGGCCTCGAACCTTCTCCTCAAGGCGCTGCGGATCGAGCCCGTCCACGACGTCGAGCACTCGGCGACGGCGCGCGACCTCGAGCACATCGTGGCCGACTCCCGCCAGAGCGGCGACCTGCCCGCCGAGCTCTCGGTGCTCCTGGACCGCATCCTCGACTTCCCCGAGCGCGACGTCGAGCACGCCATGATCCCGCGGGCCCACGTCGACGTCGTGCACGCCGACGACACCCTCGCGCAGGTGCGGGCGCGCATGGCCGCCGGACACTCGCGCTACCCGGTGCTCACCGACGACGACCAGGTCGTGGGCGTCGTCCACCTCGTGGACGTCCTGGCCTCGGCCCACGACGACACCGTCCGCGCCCAGGACTTCATGCGCCCCGTGGTCGTGATCCCGACCGCGATGAGCCTGCCCGACGCGCTGAGCGAGCTCACCGAGACCCGCAACCAGCTCGCGTGCGTGATCGACGAGTACGGCGGGTTCGCGGGCGTCCTGACGGCCGAGGACCTGGCCGAGGAGCTCGTCGGGGAGATCACCGACGAGCACGACCCCGCGACGCCCACGATCGCCCCGCGCGACGACGACGGGGTCTGGGTCATGCCCGGGGACACCCACATCGACGAGGTCGAGCGCGCGATCGGCCGCGACCTGCCGCGCGGCGACTACGAGACGATCGCCGGCCTGGTCATCGACCAGCACGGTTCGCTGCTCGAGCCCGGCGAGGGCGTCGTGGTCGAGCTCCCGCTCGACCCCGCCGACCTGGCCCTCGCCGCCGAGCCGGAGCCCGCCTGGATGCGCGTGGACGTGATCGAGGTCGAGCGCCACGTGCCGTCCCTCGTCCGTGTGACGTTCCCGACGGACGACCGGCCGCTGCCTGTACCCGACACCGCGCCCGACGCGGCACCCGAGACTGAGGAGGGCGACCGATGAGCAACCCCTGGGTCGTCGTGACCATCACCGTCGTCATCATCGCGCTCAGCGCGTTCTTCGTCGCCGTCGAGTTCGCGCTGCTCGCCGCCAAGCGGCACCGTCTCGAGGACGCCGCCCCGAACAGCCGTTCGGCCCGCGCGGCGCTGCGCAGCTCGACCGAGCTGACGGTCCTGCTCGCCGGGTCGCAGCTCGGCATCACGGCCTGCACCCTGGCGCTCGGTGCCATCACCAAGCCCGCCGTCCACCACTGGCTCACGCCCGCGTTCGAGGCGTGGGGCGCACCCCTGTGGGTCGCGGACGCCGCCGGGTTCGTCCTCGCGCTGATCATCGTGACGTTCCTGCACCTGGTCGTCGGCGAGATGGCACCCAAGTCGTGGGCCATCGCCCACCCCGAGACGTCGGCCACCCTGCTGGCGATCCCGATGCGCGGCTTCATGTGGCTGACCCGTCCTCTGCTGACCGGGCTCAACAACATGGCCAACTGGTGCCTGACCAAGGTGGGCGTCGAGCCCACCGGTCAGGTGGCCTCCGGGCAGAGCGCCGACGACCTGCGCCACCTCGTCGAGCACTCGGCCAACGTGGGCGCCCTCGACCCGTCGTACTTCGCGCAGCTGTCCGGCGCGCTGGACCTGCAGACCCTCACCGTGGGCGACCTGCTCACGGGCCGGGGTCGGCCCACCAAGGTCCCGCTCGACGCCACGGTCGACGACGTCCAGGAGGCCACGCGCTCGTCGGGGCACCTGCGCATCCTGCTCGGCGACGAGGAGACCGTCGCGGGGGTCGTGCACGTGCGCGACACCCTCGACGTGGACGGCGACCGCCCTGCGGCCGACCTCATGCGTCCCCCGTTCACCCTCGAACGGTCCGTCCCCGTCTACGCGGCCCTCGCCCAGATGCGCGAGACCCGCAACCACCTCGCCGTCGTGACCGACGGCGCCTCGGTCGCCGGCGTCATCGCCCTCTCGGACGTCATGGCACGGCTCTTCCCGCGGGAGGCCGTCCCGGCCTGACCTGCGGCGTGCCCGCTCGCGAGTCGCGGGCGGGGGCCGGACTGACCACGACGCCTCACCCGGCCGAAGGACCGGGTGAGGCGTCGTCGTCCCCGGGGCGGCGTCGTCGGGCCGGGGGCCACCTGACCCGGCCGCCCGGCAGGCTGACCGTCCCAGGTCACGGGGCCCTCGACGTCGTCGGCGGCGCCGGAGGTGTGCGACAGGAGCTGGCCGTAGACGGTCGCGAGCAGCGTCTTGCCCACGCTCGCCGAGTGGTACGGGCTGTCGACCCGGGCGGGGACGTCGCTGCCCGCACGCTCGGTGCCGACCGCGTACTGCACGAGCCGGTCGTCCGGGGCCGAGTACACGGTCAGGAGCGCGCTGGACAGCGTCGGTTCCTCGTCGACGGCGTCACGCAGCCGCCGCTCGATGGCCTGGTCGACCTGTTCCCGCGGCAGCGGGCGGTTCGCGGAGGCCAGGGCGCCGACCCCCACCACGGCCCAGCGCCGCGACGCCGCCCGTGACCCCCCAGAAGATCTTCGTGCGCCGTCTCATGTCCGTCTCCCCGTGTGCTCGACGAGCGTTCCCGGTGGAGCGCTCGGTGACACGGCGAACGTGCGCAGGAGACGGGGTGGCGGAGAACGGTCCGGGGCCGACAGGTCTCGACGGGCGGCTGACCGGTCGCCAGGGGGCGGCGAACGACCAGGTGCGGGCGACAAGGCAGACGTCGCACCGGTCGCGGGTCAGGTCCCCGCCACGTCGTCGGTCTTGAGGCCGTCGACGAACTCCTGGAAGTCGGCCAGCTCGTCGGGGCAGTAGATCTCGATGATGAGCAGCTGACCCTGGACGACGCGGCTGTCGGCGATGACCGGGCGGGACCCGGGGCCGCCGGCCCCGTTCGCGAGCTGGGCGAGCAGGGTGGCCCGGCTGAGAGCCTCGTTCGGGTCGGTGCAGGTGGCGCCCCCGTCGTCACCGAGGACGCGCACCACCTGGTCCTTGTCGGGGGTGCGAGCACCGAGCTCCTCGAGCGCGGCGATCAGCTCGTCCGCCTTCTCCGAGGCCCGCGCCGTCTCCCGGGCGGTGCCGAACGCGAGGACCGCCCACAGCACCATCGCCGCGAGGACCACGCACGCGCCGAGGTAGATCCACCGTCGTTCGCGTCGCGGCTGGTTCTCCACCGGCGTGCTCACGAGGCCACCTCCGGTGACTCGGCCTGCTTCCAGGACGGCTTGCGGAACCGGTAGAACAGGAATGGTACGAGCAGGCCCAGCCCCAGGGCTCCGCCGCCGACGACCAGGAAGTAGACCAGCGGGCTGCCCGAGGAGAACTGCGACGGCGGGACGAACCCGACCAGCAGGGCGGCCAGGGAGGCCGCGAAGCCGACGCCGCACAGGCTGACGAGCATCGGGGCCCGGAAGCCCCGCGGGTGGTCGGGCTGCCGCCGCCGCAGGTTGATCGCGGCCACGAACATCAGCAGGTACATGATCAGGTACACCTGCGTCGTGATGACCGAGAAGATCCAGTACGCGCTCGACACGTCGGGGATCAGCGCGTACGCGAGCCCGATCACGGTGGTCACGATCCCCTGCACCACCAGGATGTTCTGCTGGACACCGTTCTTGTTGAGCCGCTGCAGGAACGGCGGGAGGTACCCCTCCTGCCGCGAGATGAGCAGCAGACCCTTGGACGGGCCGGCGAGCCAGGTGAGCATGCCGCCGAGCGAGGCCGTGACCAGCATGATCCCCACGACCGGGGTCAGCCACTGCCACCCGAAGTTCGCGAACACGGCGTCGAAGGCCTGCATCACGCCGGCCGTGAGCGAGAGCTCCTCGGCGGGCACGATCCAGCTGATCGCCAGGGCGGGGAGGATGAAGATCGCCAGCACCATGCCCATCGCGAGGAACATCGACCTCGGGAACTGCTTCGCGGGGTCCTTCAGCGACGACACGTGGACCGCGTTCATCTCCATGCCGGAGTAGGACAGGAAGTTGTTGACGATGAGGACGAGGCTCGAGAGCCCGGCCCAGGCGGGCAGCAGGTTGTCCGCGGTCATGGGCGCGGCCGACTCGTTCCCCTGCCCCAGGAAGACGACACCGAGCGTCACGAGGACGACGCCGGGGACCAGGGTCCCGATGATGAGCCCACCGCTCGCCAGTCCGGCCACGCCCTTGGTGCCGCGTGACGAGACCCAGACTCCGGACCAGTAGACGACGATGATCACGGCCGCCGTCCACACCCCGCTGCTGGCGAGGGCGGGGTTGATGACGTAGGCGAGGGTGCTCGCGACGAACCCGAGCAGGCTCGGGTAGTAGAAGATCGTCATGGCGAACTGGCACCACACCGCGAGGAAGCCCATCGGCTTGGAGATGCCCTCGGAGACCCACTTGTAGATGCCGCCTGTCCAGCCCGACGCCAGCTCGGCCGAGACCAGCGACGTGGGCAGCAGGAAGACGACCGCCGGCAGCAGGTAGAGGAACACGCACGCCAGGCCGTAGACCGCCATGGTCGGTGCCGCACGGAGGCTGGCGACCGAGCTCGTGGTCATCATCGCCAGCGCGACCCAGGAGATCCACTGGGTGTTCGTCGCCCGGGTGCGAGCAGCCGGGACCGCCGCCGCGCCGTCGACCGGGATGTCGGCGGCGCTCATCGTGCTTCCGGAGCGGGCTCGTGCACGGTCATGGGTGCCTCCGTCGGCATGGTCGGTCCGGCTCTCCTCCGAGTGTGCGGCGGGCGGCGACCGTCGCACGTCATCCAGATCGAGTGAACTGCGGGCCGGTCATCACCCGGCGGCCGCCGTCGTTCATCCCCGGTCGGCGCCCGTCCGACCGGCCGGCACCCCGGCCGTCGCCGACGTGGGCAGGGTGTAGGAGACCGCGGCAGCGGCCGCGGCGGCGTCGTCGAGCGTCCCCTTCATCGCACGGTGGCGGCCGATGACGAACGCCATCAGGACCCCGAGGAAGCTGAAGACCGCCATCATCCACGCGGCCGCGGCCAGCCCTGCGGCGAGGGCCGCGTCGGGGGCGGCGCCCTCGGCCGCACGGTTCGCGATGACGTTGCCGTAGATCGTGGCCGCGAGCGCGGTCGCCACGGCCGCCCCGACGTACCGGGCCATGTTCGAGATCCCCGAGGCGCCGCCGACCTGGTTCTCGGGCACCGCGGCCGTCGCCGCGGCCGACGCAGGGCTGTTCGACAGGCCCATGCCGACCGCGATCGCGACGAGCGGCAGCAGGAACGCCGGGTAGAGCCACGTCGCGTGGACGAAGCCGACGACGACGAAGCTGGCCGTGGTCAGGGCGAAGCCGATGCCGATCGTCTGACGGCCGCCGATCCTCGCTGCGAGCCGCGGCACGAGCGGGGCGATCACCACGAGCCCGACCGTGGCCGGAAGCGTCGCGAGGCCCGCCTGGAGCGGCGTGAAGCCCAACGTGGCGGGGTCCTGGAAGTACAGGCTCAGGAGGTACATCAGGCCGTTGATCGTGCCCGCACCGATGAGGATGGCGATGGTCGAGCCGACCAGGACGCGGTTGCGCAGCAGCGCGAGGTCCACGAGGGGCACGGCCACGCGCTTCTCGACGGCGACGAACGCCACCGCGGACCCGATCGTGATCGCGAAGCAGACGAGGGTGGGGACCGCGAACCACCCCCAGTCGCCGCTCTTGGTCACGCCCAGGATGAGGGGCGTCAAGGTCAGCGCGATGAGCACCGTGCCCGCGTAGTCGATCGTCCTGGGCCGGTCCGGGTCGCTCGACTCGGCGACCGTCAGGGCCGTCAGGACCATGCACAGGACCGCGACGACCGCGTCGATCCAGAAGAGCCCCTGCCACCCCGTGACGCCGACCAGGACTCCCCCGACCAGCGGGCCCGCCGCGGCGCCGACCGCCGCGGCCGCACCCCACAAGGACACCGCACGCATCTGCGCCTGGCCCGAGTTCGCCACCGACAGCAGGCTCAGCCCGCACGCCAGGATCGTCGCCCCCGCAGCCCCCTGGATCACACGGCCCGCGATCACCATGCCCCCGGAACCGGCGAGCGCGATCATCACGCACGAGACGACGAACAGCAGCAGCCCGAGCTGGAAGACGCGCCGGCGACCGAACACGTCGCCGAGCGAGCCCGACGTGACGATGACCGCCGCCCCGACCAGGGAGTACCCCGTGACCGCCCACTGGAGCGTCGTCACGGAGGTCCCGGTGTCCTGCGAGATCGCCGGGAGCAGGATGCTCACCGCCGAGGTGTTCGCGTTCACCACCAGCGTCGAGACGCACGTCGCCGCGAGGACTCCGCCCGCCCTGGCGCCGACCTGCCCACCACCCTGTGCACGCTCGCTCATCGCACTGCCCTCCTGTCGACGGCCCGGGCTCCTGCGCCCCGACCTCACGGTAGGGCAGACGACGACAGTCGACCTGTTGGACGGTGAACCGCTCGCTCGGACGCGCGGGGCGCCCGGAGGTCCGCGCACCGCGGGTCCGCGGGGGACGTGGCTCGTCCGGCTCACGGGCGTCGTGGGCGGGTAGGCCGGAGCCAGGCGCCGCGCGCGTCGGGTGGAGCACGCGTAGCGTCGTGGGAAACAGGTCGTCGTCCGGACACGAGAGGGGTGCTCATGGCACGCAAGAAGTCGTGGAACGAGTTCAGCGGTCGCAAGAAGGCGCTGATGGTGGTGGTCTCGCTCGTGCAGATCTCGCTCACGGTCGCGGGCTACCGCGACCTGGCCAAGCTGTCCGCGGACGAGGTCGAGGGCCCCAAGATCGCGTGGGGCGTGGCGATGCTCGCGAACTGGGTGGGCCCGATCGCCTACTTCGCGAAGGGCCGCAAGGGGCTGGGCCTCAACACCTGAGCCGAGCCGAACACCCGGAGCACATCACACGCAGAAGGCCCCTGATCAGCGTTTCCGCTGATCAGGGGCCTTCTCCTTCGGTGGGCGATACTGGGTTCGAACCAGTGACCTCTTCGGTGTGAACGAAGCGCGCTACCACTGCGCCAATCGCCCGCTGCGACTGAACCTCTCGGTCCGGCCGTGCGTCCTGGAAGATATTAGCCGTATTTCGACCCAGATCGCGAACTGGCCTCCAGAGCGGCCTCCCGACCGACCACGACGGGACTCCCCCAGCGTAGCGCTGCGGGCTCGGCATCGGCTCGATCCCGGGCCTCGCCGCCCATGTCGCCGGTCGTCCACCGGGATCGACCGGCCAGCCGTCGACCGGTCGACCGAGCCCAGCCACCGCACGTCAGGGGTCCATGCGCTCGCGTCGTCGACGGTCGAACAGCTCGCGGGCTGCGAGCGACAGCGCCCCGGCGGCGACCGGCACCCCGTCGAGCGAGACGACGGGCTGGATGTTGCGCACGCTCCCCGCGAGGGCGAGGCCGACGCCCGGGGCGGCTCCGCCGTCGGGCACGGGATTCACGACCTGGTCGAGGATCCCGAACGGGAGACGCGCCTCCCGGACGGGCAGCCCGTCCTCCGCGGCCCACTCCAGGAGCAGCTCGCGCGTGATGCCCGCGAGGCACCCTGACGAGAGCGGGGGCGTCAGGAGCTCGCCGCCGACCTCGACGAGGACGTTCGCGCCCGTGCCCTCGCACAGCTCGCCGACGGTGTTGGCGAGGATCGCCTCGTCGCCGCCCCGCGCGACGGCGTCGGCGAGGGCGACGACGTTCTCGGCGTAGGAGGTCGTCTTGAGCCCGGCCACGGCCGAGCGCTCGTTGCGCACCCAGGGCGAGCGGACCGCGCGGGACGTCGGGCCGGGCGACGCGGGACCCGCGGCGATGACGACGGTCTCCGCACCGTCCTCGCGCCCCGAGCCCAGCGGCCCGAAGCCTCCCGTGACCGTGACGCGCAGACGTCCCGCGCTCTCGCCCGCTGCGGCGAGGACCTGCGCGACGCCGTTGCGGATGCGCGCCTCGTCGGGCTCCGGCAGCCCCATGCCGGCCGCGGACCGGCCGAGGCGCCGCAGGTGGCGGGTCAGCGCGAACGCCTGGCCGCCGTACACGGCGCACGTCTCGAAGATCCCGTCCCCCACGGTGACGCCGTGGTCGAGCGCGCTCAGGGCGCGCTCCCGCGGCTCGACGAAGGACCCATCCACCCACACGACGATCGACATGACCTCAGTCTGCCGCAGCCGCGCTCGTCGGCGCAGGACCTCCCGAGGCGAGCGCGACGAGCCGCGCAGCCTTGAGCTCGGTCTCCTCCCACTCCTCGACCGGGTCGCTGCCCCACGTGATGCCGGCGCCGGTCCCGAACCGCAGCTCGTCGTCGGCCCACCAGAACGTCCGGATCCCGACGGCGAGCTCGGCCTCGCCCGCGTCACCGTCGACCCAGCCCACGGCTCCGCAGTACGGGCCGCGGGGGCCGCGCTCGAGGTCGCGGATGATCCGCAGCGCCGACGACTTGGGCGCGCCCGACACGGACGCGGGCGGGAACGTCGCGCCGAGCACCTGCCCCCACAGCCCGCCGGGCGCGCCGTCCTCGACCGAGACGCTGCCCTGCACGCGCGAGACGAGGTGCACCAGGCCGGGGTGCGCCTCGACGGCCAGGAGGTCCGTGACCTCGACCGAACCGGGCTCGCTCACGCGCTGCAGGTCGTTGCGCACGAGGTCGGTGATCATGACGTTCTCGGTGCGATCCTTCTCGCGCAGGCCGTCGACCGTGGGCGCGGTGCCCTTGATGGGCCCCGAGGTCAGCACGCCGTCCTGGAGCCGCAGGAACAGCTCGGGAGAGGCCGTCACGACCCACACGGGGTCGACGCCGCTCGCCGCGGGGACGTGGATCGCGCCCGCGTAGGGGGCGGGGTTCCCGGCGGCGAGGACGCGGGCGAGAGCCCGGGCGTCGGGTTCCTCGCGTCCTGCGGGCAGGGGCGCGCTCAGGACGCGGCAGATGTTGGCCTGGTAGACGTCGCCCTCGTGCACGGCGTCGCGGACGGCCGCCACGGCGGCCTGGTACTCGTCGCGGGACAGCGAGCTGCGCCAGGAGTCGGGGTCCGGTCCGCGCCAGGCCCCTTCCCCGCCCGACGGCGCCGCTCCCGTCGGGCGGTCGTCACGGCTCCTCGTGCGGTGGGCGAATCGCCAGGCGCGGGCTCGCCCGCCGTGCGCGGGGTCCTCGAAGTCGGCGACGACGAACCAGAGCCCCTCGGCGAGCCGCGCGGAGTCGACCGTGAGGTCGATGCACTCGACGACGCCCGTGCCGTGGCGGCCCGCGAAGGACGCGAAACCGGCCGCTGCACGGACCGGTGCGTCACGGACGGGCTCGACGGGAAGGCCGGAGGGGCGGGCGACCGGAGCGGTCTCGTGGTCCCCGTGCAGGTCAGAGCGCCGGGATCTGCGGGACGCAGCCCCCTCGACAGCGGGCTCGGAGCGTGACCCGCGCCTCATTCGACACCCCTGCCCCGAGTCGACGGATCGTCAGGAAGCCGCGGAACGTCGCGCATCCTGGGGGTTCTGCATCGCTGAGCTGGCACGTGACAACGCTACCGATCCTCGATGCGCGGCTCGTCCGGTTGGACGCCCGGCGCTTCGGTCCACTAAAGTCTGTGACGCGCCGAAAAACGCCGGAGAGATCCGGAGGACATCGGTCGCGCGGACGTGGCTCAGTGGTAGAGCATCACCTTGCCAAGGTGAGGGTCGCGGGTTCGAATCCCGTCGTCCGCTCGGATCAAGTCTTCGGACTGATCGGGTTCGAGTCCCTGGTGGAGTGGCCGAGAGGCGAGGCAGCGGCCTGCAAAGCCGTGCACGTGGGTTCGAATCCCATCTCCACCTCTCAGCACAGCAGTACCCTTGCGCTGTTCTCCCGCAGAACAGCTCTGGGCGATTGGCGCAGCGGTAGCGCGCTTCCCTGACACGGAAGAGGTCACTGGTTCGATCCCAGTATCGCCCACCACACCAAAGGCCGTCCCCCACCGGGACGGCCTTTCCTCATTCCTCGGTCCGCCGGCACGCAGCGGCACGACGCACTCCCCCCACCGCCGGACCCGAGCCCCACCCCAGGCCGAGGCCACCCCGCGAGCGGCAGGTTCGCCGATCCCCGGCGCCGGACAGCTCGATCACGCCCGCCCCCTCGTCCCGACCTCCGTCAGCGACGGCTCCGGCCGCTGCGACGCGAGACGGGTGGTCGCGTCCGAGACATGCGCGTGCGCCCGTCCCGGGAGGCCCTTCTCGGACGCGACCACCCGTCTCACCGTGCGCCGGCACGCCTTCCCACCCCTCCCACCTGGGGCTATTTGGACTCTTGCCCCATCTGTCGGCTAGAGTCTGTGACGCGCCGAAAAACGCCGGAGAGATCCGGAGGACATCGGTCGCGCGGACGTGGCTCAGTGGTAGAGCATCACCTTGCCAAGGTGAGGGTCGCGGGTTCGAATCCCGTCGTCCGCTCGGATCAAGTCTTCGGACTGATCGGGTTCGAGTCCCTGGTGGAGTGGCCGAGAGGCGAGGCAGCGGCCTGCAAAGCCGTGCACGTGGGTTCGAATCCCATCTCCACCTCTCAGCACAGCAGTACCCTTGCGCTGTTCTCCCGCAGAACAGCCCTGGGCGATTGGCGCAGCGGTAGCGCGCTTCCCTGACACGGAAGAGGTCACTGGTTCGATCCCAGTATCGCCCACCACACCAAAGGCCGTCCCCCACCGGGACGGCCTTTTCTCGTCCCCCCTCCTCCCCGCGCGCTCCTCGACGACCCGTGGGACGGTGTGACGCGGAGCACCCCTGCCGATGATGCCAGGGACGGCTCCGGCACCACGTGCCGAGCGCGGGCCACCCACCGGGAAGGGCACGCTCGGCGATCCACGGCCGCCCGTGGGGGCACACCTGAGGGAGGGACCTTCCTCAGATCCGGTCGGCAGGGCGCCGCCCGGAGCAGTCGAGCAACCGAGGAGCACCATCGTGACAGCTGACCAGAACGTGCCCGTCCCGCCTGGCTGGGTCGGAGGGTTCTCGACGTCGGACCCGGCCTTCGCCTACCCGGACCCGGACCTGTCGTCGTTGCCGCTGCTGGAGAACATGGCGAACATCGACCTCCTGGACCGCCAGCAGGCCGTGCTCTGGCCGGAGTTCAGCTGGGAGAC
The DNA here is from genome assembly GCF_059651515.1 of Oerskovia sp. 140933. Taxonomy (NCBI): domain Bacteria; kingdom Bacillati; phylum Actinomycetota; class Actinomycetes; order Micrococcales; family Cellulomonadaceae; genus Oerskovia; species Oerskovia sp. 140933. The sequence continues at coordinate 68,840 of NZ_JAMXIO010000019.1, read as the reverse complement.
GGTGCCGGGGACGCCGTCGTCCCGCGCGTACTCGATGTTCGCGCCGGACATCTCTCGCGTCGGGTACACGGACCGGGGCCGGGTGTACTCGGTCATCTGCCCGCAGCAGGGGACGTGCTCTCCGTCGTTGGGGACGCTGAACATCGAGGTGTCCGTGACGGGGCAGCGGGGGTGGGTCGACGAGCCGAGCCGGGAGGTCGCGGCCGACATCACCGTCGAGGGCAAGGTGTGGTTCAGCCCGAGCGCGACGCAGAACCCGCTCGTCAAGGCGGTCTGGGACGCGTTCGCGCAGTCCGGACGCCCGTTCCCGCACGACAAGGTGCATGCGATCAGGGTCCCCATCCATCGGCAGGGCGAGGAGACGGACGTCCTGCCGGGGCGCTCGGGGCAGACCACCTCGTTCCCGATCCCGGCCTTCGCCCAGCACGGCGACGAGGCGTGGGCCGTCGCGAACCTCGAGGCGCAGATCTCCCCGATCCGCGCGACGGGCGACTGGCTCGTCGACGAGTTCAACGGGCTCGTCATGGACGCGTTCAACCTGTCGTCGGGGAACCTGCTTGCCCCGGGGAACGTGCTGACGTGGAACGTGTGGTTCACCGAGCCGGCCCTCGTGGACCGCGAAGAGTGGCGCGAGCACGCCGAGAAGTGGCGGCGGTCGATCGACGCCTGCCACGGCAGCCCCGACGGCGACGGAAGCCCTCCGCGCTACGTCGACGGGACCCCGTTCGTCCCGGACCCCTTCGCGGTCGAGACGGAGCGCGAGACGATCGAGGCGTTCGTCGCGACGCGCCTGGCGTAGCGCACCGGCGCACGCCGTCTGCCGGGTCCGTGCGGCGAGGGCCCGGCAGACGGCCCGACGGCGCCGCTCGCCATCCCTTGAAGGTGCGGCGGGTGCCCCGTAGCGTCGGGAGCATGTGCAGAAACATCACCGCCCTGCGCGGGCTCGAGCCCCCGGCGACCGACGAGGAGATCCAGGCGGCCGCCCTCCAGTTCGTCCGCAAGGTCGCGGGCATCCAGTCGGTCAGCGCCTCGACGCGCGGCCCGGTCGACGCGGCCGTCGCCGAGGTCGCCGCGACCGTCACGCGGCTCCTCGCGGACCTTCCGGAGCGCCGGCAGCCGCCGAGCACGGTCCCTCCCCTGCGCCGGGCCGAGGTCCGGGCCCGGATCGCCGCTCGCGAGGCCGCGGAAGCGGAGCACGAACGGGCGCACGCGCTCGGGCTGGTCCACGAGCACTGATTCCGTGGGCGCCTCGGGCAGCGTCTAGGCTCGTCGGGTGGACTCCCGCGTCAACCAGCCCGTCACCGCAGAACCCGTCAGCGCCTCGATGCGCCGCGCCAAGGCCGAGGCGCGCACGTCGCACGTGACCATCGGGCAGGTCACCCGCACGGCGGAGGGCCGGGTCACGATCGACTGCTCGTGCGGCATGCAGCTCACGAACGGGCCGGACTGGTCGCTCGACGAGCACATCCGGCTCCACCGGGCCGAGGCCCGTTACGTCGCGCTGTCCAAGGTCGCTCCCGCCGGCATGCCCCGGCTCGTCGCCGTGGACCGCGACCGCTTGCCGACCGTGGACTGACCGGTCCCCCCGGCGCACCACGGGTCGGCCCGGCGTCCGGGCGCGCGCGCCGGCCGTCAGAGCTCGTCGGGGTCGTCCCAGGACCGCCCGCTCGACGTGCCGGAGGCCGGCTGACGTTCGACCTCCGAGAGCGAGTGGGGCGCCTTGGACGCGTCTCCGCCCTCTCGGACGTCGGCGTCCGCCTCGTCCTCGAGCCTGATGCGGGCGCGCGGAGAGATGCGCGCCGACGAGACGTCGCTCTCGTTCAGGTCGACCGCCTCGGACGTACGGTGCTCGCTCGTGCTGCTCATACCACCGGTCTAGCAGGTTCGACGCGGCGTCGCACGACTCCGCGCCGCCGAAGCCCCTCCTCCACCTCGTCGGGGCACGGGCGCCGCCCTGATCCGTGACGGTCGTCGTGACCTCGCGGGCGCTTGGCACACTATTTAGCGGGGTTCCTCGCTTCTCGGTCCTGACGACGGAGGACGGCGCGCACCCCTGGCCCCCCGCGAAGGCCTCCCTGCGCGCTCCTGCGCCCGCCGGGCAATACTCGGGCCATGACAGAGCTCGCACGGTCGCGCTCGTTCCTCGACCTGTTCCCCACTCTGCACGGGTACCACCTGGCCTCGCTGCGCACCGACGCCCTGGCCGGCCTGACCGCGGGCGCGGTGGTGATCCCCCAGGCCATGGCCTACGCGACGATCGCGGACCTCCCCGTCCAGTACGGCCTCTACACGTGCATGCTGCCGATGGTCGTCTACGCAGCCCTCGGAGGATCCCGCGCACTGAGCATGTCCACGACCTCGACCATCGCGACGCTCGTGGCGACCTCGCTCGTCGGCCTCTCCACGATCGACGGAGCCGGTGACTCCGACGCGAGGATCCGCGCCCTGGCCACCCTGACCGTGCTGGTCGGCGTGATCCTGGTCGCCGCCAGGCTCCTGCGCCTCGGCTCGCTCGTCGAGAACATCAGCCACGCGACGCTCACGGGTATCAAGGCGAGCGTCGGTCTGACCGTCGCCGTGGGACAGGTCCCCAAGCTGCTCGGCGCGCAAGAGACGCTCCACGGGCACGGCTTCGTGCCCGAGCTCCGTGCGGCGGCTCGGGCGCTCTCGGACGTCGACGGCACGACCGTGGTCCTCTCGCTCGTCTCGCTGGCCGTCCTCGTGGGCCTCAACCGGGCGTGGCCCCGCCTGCCCGCGCCCCTGATCGTGGTGGCCGGCGGGATCCTCGCCTCCGCGTTCGGCGGCATCACCGAACGCGGTGTGTCCCTTGTCTCGCCCATCCCGGCGGGCCTGCCCTCGATCGTGGTGCCCCGCCTGGGCGACGTGCCGCACCTGCTGCCCGCCGCGGCGGCCATCGCGATCATGGCGTTCCTCGAGTCCATCGCGGTCGCACGCGAGGTCCGCAACCGCAAGGACCCCCGCATCGACCCCGACCAGGAGCTCCTCGCGGTCGGTGCGGCGAGTCTCGTGGGGGGCTTCACGGCGGTCATCCCCGGTGCCGGCGGCTTCAGCCAGTCCGCCGTCGCCCAGCGCGCCGGGGCCCGCAGCCAGGTCGTCAGCGTCGTCACCGCAGCGCTCGCGGTCCTGGTGGCGATGTTCCTCGCCCCCCGTCCTGGACCACATGCCCGAAGCGACCCTCGGTGCCGTGGTGCTCGTGGCCACGCTCGGTCTCGTGGACGTCCGCGAGTTCCGTGCCCTGACGCGGTTCGACATCTCCGAGCTGTGGATCGCCGTCGCGACCACGCTCGTCGGGCTCCTCTCCGGGCTGCTCGCGGGGGTCGCCGCAGGCGTGCTCATGACCCTGTTCATCGTGCTGCGCGACCTCGACCGCCCGCAGGTCGAGGAGCTGCAGCACGGACCCGACGGATGGGACGTCGCGCTCGACGTGCCGACGGGCGACCCGGGGCCCGCGGCGTCGTCCGTCGCGGGAGGAGCGGGCAGCCCCGAGCACCCCGACCGACCGCTCGTCCTGCGCCTGCGCTCGATGCTCTACACGGCCAACGTCCGCCCCACGCTCGAGCGGGCCCTGCGGCTCACCCAGGCCGCACGGGCCCGGACGCTCGTGCTCGAGATGAGCGCCATGGACTGGGTGTCCTCGACCGTCGTGGACGAGCTCGAGGGGTTCGACGACGAGCTCGCGGCGAACGGCTGCCGTCTGATGCTCACCGAGATCCCCCCGACGCTCGTCGAGCGCCTGCGCAGCTCGGACTGGTTCCGAGAGGTCGAGCAGCAGGGGCGGGTCGTCCCGACGCTCGAGGACGCCGTCGGCCCGCGCCCCGGGGCCGGCACCACCGACGCTCCCCCGCCGACGCGCCCGTCGGACGAGCCGCCGTCGGGCCGGGACGTCCCGCCCGCTCCAGCAGGGCCCCGCGCCGGAGAGTGAGACCCGGCACGTTCTCGCGGCGCGCGCCGTGGGCGACAACGCGCCGACGGGATGACACAGTCGTCCCATGCAGACCTGGCCAGGCCGACCGTATCCGTTGGGCGCGACCTTCGACGGGACGGGCACCAACTTCGCCCTCTTCTCCGAGGTCGCCGAGAAGGTCGAGCTCTGCCTCCTCGGTGACGAGACCGACGCCGAAGGCCGACCCCGGGAGACGCGCGTCGTCCTCGAGGACGTCGACGCGCACGTGTGGCACGTCTACCTGCCGGGCGTCGGCCCGGGCACGCGCTACGGCTACCGCGTCCACGGGCCCTACGACCCCGCGGCGGGGCACCGCTGCAACCCGTCGAAGCTCCTCGTGGACCCGTACGCCAAGGCCCTCGACGGGCAGGTGGACGGCGACGAGTCCCTGTTCTCCTACCGCTTCGGCGACGTGCCCGACGGCGCCGCCCCACAGCCTGCGGACGCGGCGGACGGCACGGGCCCGGGAACGGCTGCCGTGGACACCGGCCCCGCCCCCACCAACACCGAGGACTCCGCGGGGCACACCATGACCTCGGTCGTGGTCAACCCGTTCTTCGACTGGGGCCACGACCGCCCGCCCCAGCACGACTACCACGACTCCGTCATCTACGAGGCGCACGTGCGCGGCATGACGATGCGGCACCCCGACGTGCCCGAGGAGCTGCGCGGCACCTACGCGGGCATGGCGCACCCCGCCGTGATCGAGCACCTCACCGCGCTCGGCGTCACCGCGGTCGAGCTCATGCCCGTGCACCAGTTCGTCAACGACCCGAGCCTGGTCGCCAAGGGCCTGTCGAACTACTGGGGCTACAACACCATCGGCTTCTTCGCGCCCCACAACGGCTACACCGCCTACGGCACGCGCGGCCAGCAGGTCATGGAGTTCAAGGCCATGGTCAAGGCCCTGCACGAGGCCGACATCGAGGTGATCCTCGACGTGGTCTACAACCACACGGCGGAGGGCAACCACCTGGGGCCCACCCTGTCCTTCCGCGGGATCGACAACGCGGCCTACTACCGGCTGGTCGACGGCGACGAGGCCCACTACTTCGACACGACCGGCACGGGCAACTCGCTGCTCATGCGCTCGCCCCACGTGCTGCAGCTCATCATGGACTCGCTGCGCTACTGGGTCACCGAGATGCACGTCGACGGGTTCCGCTTCGACCTCGCCGCGACCCTCGCGCGCCAGTTCCACGAGGTCGACCGGCTCTCGGCCTTCTTCGACATCGTCCAGCAGGACCCGGTCGTGTCCCAGGTCAAGCTCATCGCCGAGCCCTGGGACCTGGGCGACGGCGGCTACCAGGTGGGCGGGTTCCCGCCGCTGTGGACCGAGTGGAACGGCCGGTACCGTGACACCGTGCGCGACTTCTGGCGCGGTGAGCCCGCGATGCTGCCCGAGTTCGCGAGCCGCCTGACCGGCTCGTCCGACCTGTACGAGCACTCGGGCCGCAAGCCCATCGCGTCGATCAACTTCGTCACGGCCCACGACGGCTTCACCCTCACGGACCTGGTGTCCTACGACCACAAGCACAACGACGCCAACGGCGAGGGCGGGGCCGACGGAGAGAACCACAACCGGTCGTGGAACTGCGGCGTCGAGGGCCCGACGGACGACCCCGCGGTCCGGACCCTGCGCGCCCGTCAACGGCGCAACTTCCTCGCAACCCTGCTCCTGTCCCAGGGCGTCCCCATGCTGTCCCACGGGGACGAGATCGGGCGGACCCAGCACGGCAACAACAACGGCTACTGCCAGGACAACGAGATCACCTGGATGGACTGGGGCGGCCAGGACGGGCTCGACGAGGAGCGCAGCGACCTCCTGGCCTTCGCCCGCCGCATGGTCGAGATCCGCCGGGCGCACCCCCTGCTGCACCGCCGCCGCTTCTTCCAGGGCCCGGCCGGGACCCCCGAGGGCTCGATCCCGGACATCGACTGGTTCGACACCTCCGGCACGCGCATGGACACGACCGACTGGGACCAGCACCATGCACGGTCCGTCATGGTCTTCCTGGGGGGCGACGACCTGCCCGAGCGCGACCGGCGCGGCGAGCCCATCGTCGACGACTCGTTCCTGCTCCTGCTCAACGCGTCGGAGGGGGCGCTCGACTTCACGCTGCCGGATGCCGCGTACGGCGAACGGTGGCGCACGCTCGTGAGCACCGAGTCCCCGGGCGACCCCGCACCGACCGTGCACGCCGCGCGCGATCAGGTCCTGGTCGCACCGTTCGCCACGCTCCTCCTCGTCAGGGAGGCGATCGAGGTGCACGGCGCATGACCGCGCGCTACCGCAACGTCACCAAGCCGCCCGACCCTCCGCCCACGCTGACCGTGCCGGGCCCCCGCCCCGTCGTGTGGGCGCCGCAGGCGCGCACGCTCGAGGTCGTCCTGCCGCGCGTGGCGGGCGTGACCCCCGACGACCCGGACCCCGCAGGCGACAGGACCGAACGGCGCCCCCTGCGCCTGGTCGGGATGGACCTGCCCGGTTGGTGGAGCGCCGACGACGACCTGGCGCCCGGCACCGACTACGCCTACTCCGTCGACGGCGGGCGCCCCCTGCCGGACCCGCGCAGCCCGCGCCAGCCGTACGGCCTGCTGGGCTGGAGCCGTTCGTTCGACCCGACGTTCGAGTGGACCGACGACGCATGGGCCGGCCCCTCGGCGCAGGGCGCCGTGCTCGAGGTCGACGTCGCGACGTTCACCCGCGAGGGCACGCTGGACGCCGCGACCCACCGGTTCGAGGAGCTCGCCGAGCTCGGGGTCGCGGTCGTCGAGCTGCACACGATCGGTTCCGTCGCAGGGGTCGTGTGCCCGCACCTGTACACGGTGTGCGAAGAGTTCGGCGGCCCACGTGCTCTCCAGCGCTTCGTCGACGCGGCGCACGCCCACGGGCTCGGGGTGTCGCTGGGCGTGGCCTACCACCGCGCAGCCCCCGGAGCCGCGTTCCTCCAGGCGTTCGGGCCGTACCTCGCACCGCAGCGCTCGCCCCTGCGCCCGACCCTGAGCGCCTACCCACCGGCTCCCCCGGTCGCGGACGACGTGCCCTCGCCTCCCCCCGCCGAGCTGCCGAGCGGTCGCCGGATCAACCTCGACCGGGCCGGCAGCCGGGAGGTCCACGGCTGGATCGCCTCGAGCGCCCGCCGGTGGTTCGACGACTTCCACGTCGACGTCCTGCGCATCGCCCGGGTCCAGGACCTCGCCGACGCCTCCCCCGTGCACGTGCTGGTCGAGGTCGCACGCGCCGCGGACGCCGCGACGCTCTCCCACGGGCGCCCCGTCCGCCTCGTGGGCGAGTGCGACACGACCGACCCGCGCCTCCTCGTCCCCACCGAGCAGGGCGGTCGAGGACTGAGCCAGGTGTGGGTCCGCGAGGTCGAGGACGCGCTGCACGACCTGCTGGCGCCCTCCCGGGCGACCGACCCCACGTGGTTCGGCTCCCTGAGCAGGCTGCTGACCGTCCCGGACGCCGGGCGCATCGTCGTCGGTCTCTCGCCCCGGGCCACCGCCGGCGGGTCGACGGGCACCGCGACGGGCCGGGGCACCGGCACCGGCACGGGCGCGGGCGCGGGCGCGGACGCAGACGCGGACGACGACACCCGAGCCCTCGCCGCCGCCCTGGTCCTCGCCTCGGCCTTCGTCCCGCGCCTGACCCTGCCGGTGCCGGAGCGCCTGCACACCTGGTGGCGCACGCTGCTGGCGCTGCGCCGCTCGGTCCCGCCGGAGACGCCGCGGATCGTGCACCGGGGCCCGAGCGGGGTCGTCCTGGTGCAGCGCGGCAGGCTCGTGACGGCCGTCAACATCGGGTCGGAGCCCCGGACCACGCTGCTGCCCGCCTCGCGCCGGGCATGGCACGTGAGCGCGCAGTGGCCACCCCTCGGTGAGGGGCCGGGCACCGACGACGGTCCGGGCGCCGACCGTACCGCGGGCCCGGCGCAGGCGGGCGCCGCGCCGAGCGGCTCGTCGGTGCGGGTGGGCGCCCGGTCGGCCGTCGTCCTCACCTCACGCTGACCCGCCGCAGGCCGCGAGGCCGACGCCCTCTCCCGGGCCCGCGGGGCAGCGGCGCGCCCACCTCGGGGCGTCGCGCCGCGACGGCCGCGCCCCGACGGCCGACCGGCCCTGGCTCAGACCGCCGGGCCACCCGTGAGGGCGCGACCGTCCTCGGCGAGCGAGCCCAGGCGGGACAGCGCCCGGAAGTACTTCTTGCGGAAGCCGCCGCGCAGCATGTCCTCGGTGAACAGCGCGGCGGTCGCGCCGGCCGCGCCGTCGAGCGCGGGGCTGTCGGCGAGGAGGACGGGCACGTCGCGGTCGTACAGGCGGTCCACGAGCACGACGAGGCGCAGCGCGGCGGACTGCTCGGTCACGGGGTGCACGCCCGTGAGCGCGACGAGCGTGACGTCGTCGAGCATCGCGCCGTACTTGCTGGGGTGCACGTGCCGGAGGTGGTCGAGCACGTCGTCGAGCGCGTCGAGCGTGGCACCGGGGCGCTCCGCGGCCACGCGCGCGACGACGTCGGCGGGCAGCGGCCGGGTCTCGGTCACGACGGCACGGTGGCGGTAGTCCTCGCCGTCGACCCGCATGACCTCGAAGCGCGCGGCCATGGCCTGGATCTCCCGGAGGAAGTCCTCGGCCGCGAAGCGCCCCTCGCCGAGCGAGCCGGGCAGCGTGTTGGACGTCGCGGCGAGCGCGACGTCACGGTCGGCGAGCTCGCGCAGGAGGCGCGACATGAGGACCGTGTCGCCCGGGTCGTCGAGCTCGAACTCGTCGATGCAGACCAGACGCTTGGTCGCGAGGGCGTCGACCGTGGCCTGGAAGCCCAGGGCCCCCACGAGGTTGGTGTACTCGACGAAGGTCCCGTAGGCGGCGTCGGGGCCGACGACGTGGGCCAGCGAGGTCAGCAGGTGCGTCTTGCCGACGCCGAACCCGCCGTCCATGTAGATCGCGGGGGCCGCCTTGCGCCTGGCGAACAGCCCTCGGCGCGCCTTGCCCGGCGCGAGCTGCGCGGCGACCTCCTCGAGCCGGGCCACGACGCGCGCCTGGCTCGGGAAGGCGGGGTTGGCGCGGTAGGTCGCGAAGCGGGCGTCGGAGAAGTGGCGCGGCGGCACCAGGTCCGCGAGCAGGCGCGTGGGCGGAACCACGGGGCGGATGTCGGCGAGCGCGCGCACCTGCGGCGCGGCACCGGTCGCCGGTCGGCTCCCGGCCCCTGGCGCGGCGGCAGGGCGGGAGGACGGGTCGGACGGGGTCCCGGCGAGATCGGGAGGCGCAGCAGTCACGAGGATCCAGCCTACGCGGCACTAGCCTGGAGCCATGAGCGCTGTGTCTGACGTCACCCCGCCGCTGCCCGCACTCGACGTCCTGCTGGCCCCGCCGGGGTCGGGGCCGGGCGCCGGGACCCGGCTCGAACCGACGCCCGACGAGGAGCCCCTGGCCGCCCTCTACGCCGTCCCGAGCGGCCCGCACGTCCGCGCGAACATGGTCGCGAGCGTCGACGGCGGCGCCTGGGGCCCCGACCACCGCTCGGGGTCGATCAACGACGCGGCCGACTGGCGTGTCTTCCGCGTGCTGCGCGCCCTGGCCGACGTCGTGCTCGTCGGGGCCGGCACGGCGCGCGCCGAGGGCTACACCGCGCTCGACGTCCCGCGCGGGCTCGAGCACCTGCGGGCCGGCCGCGGCCCCCTCGAGCTCGCGGTGGTCACGCGCAGCGGACACCTGCCCCCCTCGCTCGCCGGGGGTGACCGGCCACCGTTCGTGATCACGGACGAGCACGGGGCGATCGTCGCGCGGGCCTGCGTGCCCGCGGACCGCGTGCTCGTCGTCGGGCCCGACGACGCCGCTCCCCCGGGTGCGCCGCCCGCCCCCCGGGACCTCCCCTCGCCCACGCCCGGGCCCGACCTGCGCGCCGGCCTCGCGGCCCTGGCCGACCGGGGCCTGGGACGCGTCCTGTGCGAGGGTGGGCCGCACCTGCTCGCGGACCTCCTCGCGCTCGACCTGCTCGACGAGCTGTGCGTGACCACGACGCCCGTGATCGTGGGACCGGGACCGGGCCGGATCGTCGGCGGGATGCCGCCGCTCGACGGCATCCTGCCCGGCTCGGCCCGCGCCACGCGCGCGACGGGGACGCCCGAGGGGCCGGCCGCGAGCGCCCCTCCGGTGCACCCGCGCCTGGCCCACCTGCTGCACGCCGACGGCACGCTGGTCGCCCGGTGGGCGCTGCGGTGACGACGGTCGCTAGTCTGGACCCGTGACCGACACCATCCTCGTCCTGACCGAAGACACCCTCGCCGCCGTGGACGTGGAGCACATCCTGTCCCTCCACCCCGACGAGACCCTCGCCTACCGGGTCCTCGTGCCCGCCGACACCGAGCGCAACGTCGTCTCCGCGATCATCGACCACCTCAGCGTGGGAGAGCTCAAGGAGGCCTGGGACGACATGCTCGGCAAGGAGCCCTCGCGCTCGCAGGCGACCGCCACGGCGCAGGAGCGCGTCGACGCGAGCGTCGCCGAGCTCCGCGCCGCGGGGCGCGAGGCCGAGGGCGCCGTGACCGAGGACGACCCGCTGCCCGCGCTGCGCAACGCGGTCGCCGCGGGCGACGTCCGCGAGATCGCGATCGTCACGTACCCGCACGCGATCGAGGACACGTTCCACCAGGACTGGGCCTCCCGGGCGCGCGAGGAGCTGCACGTGCCCGTGCTGCACCTGTACTCGGGCACGAGCGAGCTGGGCTGACCCGACGGCGGGACCGAAGCCTGCCCGCACAGCACGAGCGAGGGCCGTCACCGGGAGGTGACGGCCCTCGCTCGTGGGCACCCGGACGGCGCCGAGCCGTGGCTCGCGCCGTCCGGGCGGGCGGTGCTAGTACCCCGTGCCGGTCGGCGCCGGGTAGTGCTTCTTGTACTTGCGGTAGAAGTTCTGGGTCATCGCCTCGACGACCAGCCGCCTCTTGAGGCCCGCGTCTCCCGGGTACTTGAGCGGGTTGACCGCGTCACCCCGGTCCTTGACCATCTGCAGCCGCCGACGGAGCGAGGGGTCCAGGACGTACTTGAGCAGGAGCCGGAACGGCACCACCGAGTACAGGACCTCGCGGGTGGCCTTCACGGGCTCGATCGAGTTCCCCAGCACCCGGTCCTCGACCAGGACCCGGGCGATGTTCGCCCCGGCGGCCGTCACGTAGTAGTTGTTCCGGCCGATGCGTGGGTTCATCTCGAAGTACACGTGGCGCCCCGTGCGGGGGTCCAGCTTGTAGTCGAAGTTCGCGAAGCCCGTGTACCCGACGTTGTCGAGGAACCGGCTCGCGGCCTGCATGGCGTCCTCGTACGGTTCGGTGAGGATCGCCGCCGGGATGCCCAGGGTGCCCGGGGTGTGCTCCTCGAGCAGGACCCGACCCGTCGCGAGCAGGGTGATGGTGCCCCGGGAGTCGCGGTAGGCGGTCAGCGAACGCATCTGCGTCTCGTCGCCGGGGATGAACTCCTGGACGAGGAACGTCCCGGGGTACCCCGCGGTCACCAGGTGGCCGAGGAGCTCGTCGAGCTCGGCCCGCGAGTCCACGTGGTGGATCTTGCGCTTCCCGGGGAACGACACGTAGTGGTAGTCCGCGCTCGACGACGGCTTGGCGACGACCGGGAACTCGAGGTCGACGCGCAGCGACGCGATCGCGGCGAGGCCGCCGTCCGCGACGAGCTTGGGCACGCTGACCGCGACCGTGCGCGGCGTCGGGATACCGAGCCGGTCGCAGACCTCCGCGAAGCCCTCCTTGCTCGAGACCTGCTCGAGCACGTCGAGCGTGCAGTACGACATGACGTACTTGTCCTCGAGCCGTGCCGCGTTCTCGACGATCGACCGGACGAACCAGTCGGCGTTCGTGAGGAGCACCAGGGTCTTGCCCGGGTGCTCCGCCGCGACGCGCTCGAGCGCCGCGACGAGGACCTCGGGGTCGTCGATGCCGGGGGTCACGACGTTCGTCACGAACGACGAGTCCGCCATGGCGCGCGTGGCGACGCTCGAGATCACGACGGCGTCGGTCCCGTACTGCTCGTGGAACGCGCGGACCATCGCGTAGACCCCGATGTCACCGCCCACGCCGACCGGCAGGAGATCAGGCAGAGCCGTCCCCGTCACGCTTCGGTCTCGCTGCGGTCGCGGGTCCACTCGGTGTGGAACACGCCCGGCTTGTCGACGCGCTGGTAGGTGTGCGCCCCGAAGAAGTCGCGCTGCGCCTGGATCAGCGACGCGGGCAGACGCTCGGCCCGGACGCCGTCGTAGTACGCGAGCGACGACGAGAACGCGGGGGTCGGGACCCCGTTGAGCGCAGCCTGCGACACGATCCGGCGCCACGACGCGACGCCCTCGCCAACGACCTTCGTGAAGTACGGGTCGGCGAGGAGCAGCGGGAGGTTCTCGTCGCGCTCGTACGCCTCGGTGATGCGGTTGAGGAAGCGCGCACGGATGATGCAGCCGCCGCGCCAGATGCGGGCCATGGCCCCGCGGTCGATGTCCCAGCCGAACTCCTCGGACGCCGCGGCGATCTGGTCGAAGCCCTGCGAGTACGCGACGACCTTCGAGGAGTACAGCGCGCGGCGCACGTCCTCGATGAACGCCTCACGGTCCGTGATCTCCCACGAGCCGGCCTCGGCGGGCAGCACGCCCACGGCCGCGGCGCGCTGCGGCACCGAGCCGGACAGGGCGCGGGCGAACGTCGCCTCGGCGATACCCGTGATCGGGACGCCCAGGTCGAGGGCGTTCTGCACGGTCCAGCGGCCCGTGCCCTTCTGCTCGGCACGGTCGAGCACGATGTCGACGAACGCCTTGCCGGTCTCGGCGTCGACGTGCTGGAGCACGTCGGCCGTGATCTCGATGAGGAACGACTCGAGGTCGCCCTTGTTCCACTCGGCGAAGATCTCGCCGATCTCCTGGGCCGAGGCGCCCAGGCCCTGCTTGAGGAGGTCGTACGCCTCGGCGATGAGCTGCATGTCGGCGTACTCGATGCCGTTGTGGACCATCTTGACGAAGTGGCCCGCGCCGTCGGGACCGACGTACGTGCAGCAGGGCACGCCGTCGACCTTGGCCGAGATGTCCTCGAGGATGGGGCCGAGGGTCTCGTACGACTCCGGGGCGCCGCCGGGCATGATGCTGGGGCCGTTGAGCGCGCCCTCCTCGCCGCCGGAGACTCCCGTGCCCACGAAGTGGATGCCCTTCTCCTTGAGCTCGGCCTCGCGGCGACGCGTGTCCGGGAAGTGGGCGTTGCCTGCGTCGATGATGATGTCGCCCTGCTCGAGCAGGGGGACGAGCTCGGCGATCACGGCGTCCGTCGGGGCGCCGGCCTTGACCATGACGACGACCTTGCGGGGTCGCTCGATCGAGGCGACGAAGTCCGCCATCGACTCGGAGGGGATGAAGTCTCCGTCGCTGCCGTGGTCCGCGATGAGCGACTCGGTCTTGGCGTAGGAGCGGTTGTGCACCGCGGTCGTGTAGCCGTGACGGGCGAAGTTGCGGGCGAGGTTGCGGCCCATGACCGCGAGTCCGGTGACGCCGATCTGTGCGCGGGCTGACATCTGCTGTGCTCCTCGGGGTAGGTGCTGGTACCGGCGAGCAGGAGTCCCGGGCGCCGGCGAGACGTGCCGGCGACCTGCGCCGGCGGACACTCCTCACAGCCTAGTCCGGCGATCACGATTCGATCTCCTCCGCGCGCCTACCCTCCAGGATGCGGACGTCTGCTCGTACTGTGCGACCTGTGATCAAGTCCGGAGAACCGCAGCCCCCGCCGGACTTCCTGCGCGCCCTCGAGTCGATCGGCACGCGGCGGGTGCGCCCCGAGGTCTCGCTCCGCGAGGTCACGGCCCCCAGCCGCATCGCCCCGTACGCGCTCGCCCTCACGGGCGAGGTCGCCGAGGGGACGGCGTCGGGCGAGGCGCACGCGAACGGGCGGTTCATCGTCCTGCACGACCCCGCGGGCCAGGAGTCGTGGCACGGGACCTTCCGTGTCGTGACGCTCGTGCGCGCCACGCTGGACCCCGAGCTGGCCACCGACCCGTTGCTGGGCGAGGTCGCCTGGTCCTGGCTCCAGGAGGCCCTCGAGCACGCGGGCGTCGACGCCCTGGCGGAGGGCGGCACCGTGACGCGCGTCATGTCGGAGAGCTTCGGTGCTCTCGCCGGGCAAGCGAACGGTGTCGATCTCGAGATCCGGGCGTCCTGGACCCCCACCTCGACCGACCTCGGTCCCCACCTCGACGCCTGGTCGACGCTGCTGTGCACGGCCGCCGGTCTGCCCCCTCTCCCGGACGGCGTGACACCGTTGCGCTCGCGACGCAATACCGTGGGTCCATGAGCTCGGCCCACACACCCTCGTTCTCGCACGCGACCGGTGGTCGCGACCGCGATCCCGCGACGTCCACCCAGACGTCCGCGCCACCCGACCCGTCGGCTGCGGACTCCCCCGCGGACGCCACGGCAGCCCCCGCCGTGACCCCGCTCACCGAGCCCTCCGACGGCGTCGGTCCCGTGGTCGACACCCCGGAGGCCTTCGCGGAGGTCGTCGCCGCGTTCGGCGCGGCCTCCGGCCCCGTGGCCGCCGACGCCGAGCGCGCCTCGGGCTACCGCTACGGCCAGCGCACCTATCTGGTGCAGGTCCGTCGCGAGGGCGCCGGGACCGCCCTGATCGACCCCATCGCGGTCCCCGACCTCTCGCCGCTGCGCGAGGCCGTGGGCGACGCCGAGTGGATCCTGCACGCGGCGTCCCAGGACCTGCCCGGTTTCGCCGAGCAGAACCTCTACCCCGCCCGCATCTTCGACACCGAGCTCGCGGCCCGGCTGCTCGGGATGGAGAGGGTCGGTCTGGCCGCGGTCATCGCGGAGGTGCTGGGGCTCGGGCTCGCCAAGGAGCACTCGGCGGCCGACTGGTCCACGCGCCCGCTCCCCCAGGACTGGCTGCGCTACGCCGCGCTCGACGTCGAGGTCCTGATCCCGCTGCGCAAGATCCTCGGCGAGCGGCTCGAGGAGCAGGGCAAGGCCGAGTGGGCCGCCCAGGAGTTCGAGGCCGTGCGCACCGCTCCCCCGCCGCCGCCGCGCGAGGAGCCCTGGCGCCGCACGTCGGGCGTGCACTCGCTGCGCAACCCGCGCAGCCTCGCGGTGGTGCGCAGCCTGTGGGAGGCGCGCGACGAGAACGCCCGTCGTCGGGACATCGCCCCGGGGCGCGTCCTGCCCGACCGGGCGATCGTCGCCGCCGCCCAGGCGATGCCTCGCTCGGTCCCGGAGCTCGTGAGGCTGCCCGCGTTCTCGGGCCGCAACACCGCGCGCCGGGCCGCAGCCTGGCAGCACGCGATCGACCAGGCCCTTGCCCTTCCGCAGGACGCCTTGCCGAGCGTGCGGGGGCCCCGCAGCGACGCCCCGCCTCCCCCGCGGGCGTGGGCCGACCGCGACCCCGAGGCTGCGCGACGCCTCGACGCGGCCCGCGTCGTGGTCCAGCGGCTGTCCGACGAGGTCGGCGTGCCGCTCGAGAACCTCCTGCAGCCCGACGCGCTGCGTCGCGTGTGCTGGACGCCGCCCACGCCTTCGGACACCGAGCACGTCGCGCAGTTCCTGCGCGGACGGGGGGCTCGTGAGTGGCAGGTCGGGCTCGTGGCCGCCCCCCTGGCCGCAGCCCTGGCGGACCCCGGCTCGGTCCCCCGGCCCACGGCGTCGGGCGGTACCGAAGCCGGCGACGCGGCAGGCTCGTCCCCCGGCGTCGCCGACTGACCCTGGGTGCCGGGCGACGGTCGGGCGGCAGGCCGCGCGCCGTCCGGGCGACGGGGTCTGGCGTGGGCCCCGGCGTCGTCCGGGCCTTGCCCTCGCCGGTAAGGTCAGGGGCATGTTGTCCGAGTCCTCCTCCCTGACCGTCACGACGATCACCGACCGCGCCGCCTGGGACGAGCAGGTGCTCGCCATGGGTGGGCACCCGCTCCAGCTGTGGGGGTGGGGCGAGGTCAAGGGGGCCGGGGCCTGGACGCCCCGTCGCCTGCAGGTCGTGGGGCCGGACGGCACGGTCCTGGGTCTCGCCCAGGTCCTGGTGCGCTCGCTGCCCGCGCAGTTCAAGGCGTTGAGCTACGTGCCCCGCGGACCGGTCGTGATGCCCGACGGCGTCGGCTACCCCGCGACCCGCTCGGCCGTGACGGAGGCCGTCGTGCAGTGGTGCCGTGAGAACGTGGGCGGCGTGGGCATCACGCTCGAGCCCGACTGGGACGCCGGGACCTCGCTCGAGCTCGACGGCGCGGCGCCCGCGGTCAACCCCGTGCTGTACCCGACCACGCTGATCCTGGACCTGCGCAAGACCCCCGACGAACTCATGGCCGACATGGCCAAGAAGACCCGCCAGTACATCCGCAAGTCGGAGCGCGAGGACCTCGAGTTCCGCGCGGTCACCACGCGTGCCGAGCTCTCGGCCTGCCTGCGCCTGTACCGCCAGACGGCCGAGCGGGCCGGGTTCGGCCTGCACGAGAACTCGTACTACGAGCGGGTCTTCGACGAGCTCGGCGAGCACTCCCCCGTCTTCGCGGCCTTCGCGCGCTCGGCCGAGGGCGGCCCGCACGACCGGCCCGTGTCGTTCGTGTGGTTCGCGGCCTCGGCCCGGACGTCGTTCGAGCTGTACGGCGGCATGGACGAGGAGGGGCAGCGGCTGCGCGCGAACTACGGCCTCAAGTGGTACGCGATCAACGCGATGCGCGAGCGCGGGGTGCTGCGCTACGACGTGAACGGGCTCCTCAACGACGGGATCTCGACCTTCAAGCGTGGCTTCGCGAGCCACGAGAACGAGCTGGTCGGCAGCATCGACGTGCCGTTCTCGATGTGGTACACGGCGTGGAACAAGGGCTTGCCGACCGCGAAGAAGGTCGTGCGGAAGCTGCGCGGCGGCAGCTGAGACGACGTGGCGACCGCGTCGCCACGTCGCCCTGCGCGAGACTGCGTATCGCCGTCCACGCGCCCAGCCGGACCTCGACGGGCCCGTCGAACCCCTGCGGTTCGGCGGGTCCGCTCGTCGTTGTCGATACTCGGTCTCACACTTTCGTGCATTTTCCTGGTACCGCGGGTAGCCTGTACCCCACCCCGTGAGCGGTGACGCTCAGGACACCGCCGTCCAGATCAGGAGATGCCATGACTGTGGCCAGCAAGGGTTCGGGCTCGCGCCGGACCGTCCGCGACGTCGTCTTCGTCGAGGGGGTGCGCACACCGTTCGGCAAGGCCCGCCCCGACGGCATCTACGCGAACACCCGTGCCGACGACCTGGCCGTGAAGGCCGTGCGCGAGCTGCTGCGCCGCCGCCCCGAGCTTCCCGCCGAGCGCATCGACGAGGTCGCGCTGGCCGCGACGACCCAGACGGGCGACCAGGGCCTGACCCTCGGCCGCAGCGTGGCCGTGCTGGCGGGCCTGCCGAAGTCCGTCCCCGGGTTCGCGATCGACCGGATGTGCGCGGGGGCCATGACCGCGGTCACCACGACCGCGTCGGCCATCGCGATCGGCGCCCAGGACGTGACCCTCGCGGGTGGCCTCGAGCACATGGGTCACCACCCCATGGGCGAGGGCGCGGACCCCAACCCGCGCTTCGTCGCGGAGAGGCTCGTCGACTCGACGGCCCTGGTCATGGGTGCGACCGCCGAGAACCTGCACGACCGCTTCCCGCACCTGACCAAGGAGCGTGCGGACGCGTACGGCGTCGCGAGCCAGGCCAAGTACGCCAAGGCGCTCGCCAACGGCGACGTGACCCCTGACCTGGTCCCGGTCGCGCTGCGCGACCCGCAGCAGGGCTGGGGCCTGGCCACGGCCGACGAGCTGCCCCGCCCGGGCACCACGCTCGAGGACATCGCGCACCTCAAGACCCCGTTCCGCCCGGGCGGCAAGGTCACCGCGGGCAACGCGTCCCCGCTGACCGACGGCGCCGCGGTCTCGCTCCTCGCGGCGGGCGACGTCGTGGCCGAGCTCGGCCTGCCGGCCCGCATGCGTCTCGTGTCGTTCGCCTACGTGGGCGTCGACCCCGAGGTCATGGGCATCGGTCCCATCCCCTCGACCGAGAAGGCCCTGGCCCAGGCCGGCCTGAGCATCGAGGACATCGGCCTGTTCGAGATCAACGAGGCCTTCGCGGTCCAGGTCCTGGCGTTCCTCGACCACTTCGGCATGCCCGACGACGACGCTCGCGTCAACCAGTACGGCGGCGCGATCGCGGTGGGCCACCCCCTCGCGGCGTCGGGCGTGCGCCTCATGACCCAGCTCGCGCGCCAGTTCGAGCAGCACCCCGAGGTCCGCTACGGCCTGACCACGATGTGCGTGGGCCTGGGCATGGGCGGCACCGTGATCTGGGAGAACCCGCACCACGCCGACTACTCCGGCCACACGACCGACGCCGACGAGACGACCGGGGAGAACTGACCCATGACCACCCAGACCACCGCCCCCCGCGCCGAGCGCGTGACCCACTCCCTCGTCCGCGACGTCGAGCTGCCGGGCGGGGCGGGCACGCTCGCGCTCCTGACCCTCGACAACGGCCTGGACCACACCAAGCCCACGACGCTCGGCCCCGAGGGGATCGCCGAGCTCACGGCCGCGCTGACCGCGCTCCAGGCCCGTGCGGCGCGCGGCGAGATCGCGGCCGTCGCGATCACGGGCAAGCCGTACTTCCTCGCCGCGGGCGCCGACCTCACGCAGGTCGCGGGCGTCCGCACGCGCGACGAGGCCCTCGAGCTGGGCCGGGGCGGCCACGCGGCCTACCGCCTGCTCGGCGAGATGGGCGTCCCGACGTTCGCGTACGTCAACGGCCTGGCCCTGGGCGGCGGCCTCGAGGTCGCGCTCAACTGCGACTACCGCACGGTCGCGGCCGACGCCCCGGCGCTCGCGCTCCCCGAGGTCGGCCTGGGCCTGGTCCCGGGCTGGGGCGGCGCCTACCTCGTGCCGCGCCTCGTGGGCATCGAGAAGGCCATGGACGTGATCCTCACGCGCCCGAGCGCCAACAAGCCGTTCAAGGCCAAGGAGGCCTTCGAGATCGGCCTGGCGGACGCGCTGTTCGAGGCCCCCGACTTCCTCGAGTCCTCGATCCGCTGGACCGCCGACGTCGTGCGCGGCACCACGGTCGTCGAGCGCCGCGAGCTCGACCCGGCCCCGGTGTGGGACGCGGTCGTGGCGGGTGCGCGCAAGCAGCTCGACGCGGTCGTGCACGGGTCCCGGCCCGCGCCCTACCGGGCGCTCGACCTCCTGGCCGCGGCCCGCACCGCGACCAAGGACGAGGCCTTCGCGGCCGAGGACGAGGCCCTGGCGGACCTCATCATGTCCGACGAGATGCGTGCGAGCGTCTACGCGTTCCAGCTCGTCTCGCACGGCAAGCGTCCCGCGGGCGCACCGGACCCGAAGCTCGCCCGCCCGGTCACCTCGGTCGGGATCGTGGGCGCGGGCCTCATGGCGGCCCAGCTCGCGCTGCTGTTCGCGCAGCGCCTGGGCGTGCCCGTGACGATGCGCGACCTCGACGCCGAGCGCGTGGAGCACGGGCTCGCCTACGTCCGCACGACGGTCGAGAAGCTCGTCACGACGGGCCGCATGAGCAAGGACACGGGCGCCAAGGTCCTGTCCTCGGTCCACGGCACCACGGACATCACCGAGTTCTCGCGCTGCGACTTCGTGATCGAGGCCGTGACCGAGGTCCTGGGACTCAAGAAGAAGGTCTTCGCGGAGCTCGAGGGCATCATCGGGCCCGACACGATCCTCGCCACCAACACCTCGGCCCTGTCCGTCACGGAGATGGCCGCGGACCTGGCGCACCCCGAGCGGGTCGTGGGGCTGCACTTCTTCAACCCCGTCGCGCAGATGCCGCTCGTCGAGGTCGTCCGGGCCGAGAAGACCTCGGACGAGGCTCTCGCCACGGCGTTCGCGGTCTCCAAGGCGCTGCGCAAGACCGCTGTGGGTGTCGCCGACCGTCCGGGCTTCGTGGTCAACCGCCTGCTCGTGCTGCTCCTGGGCAAGATCGTGGAGGCCGTCGAGAACGGCACCTCGGTCGAGGTCGCCGACCGCGCGCTGCGGCCGCTGGGCCTGCCCATGGGACCGTTCGCACTGTTCGACCTCGTGGGACCCGCCGTGGGCCTGCACGTCCTGACCTCGCTGCGCGAGGACCTGGGCGACCGCTTCCCGTCCTCCCCCGGGCTCGAGAAGCTCGTGGCCGAGGGCACCAAGGTCGTCCTGCCGGCCCCGGCGCGCGGCATCCCCGCGAGCGTCGACCCGGCGATCCAGGCGTACTTCGGCACGGGCGAGGCCGGCGGTCCGGGCGCGCTCGACGAGGCGGGGGTCCTGGACGAGGTGCTCACCGCTCTCACGACGGAGATCGGCCACATGCTCGACGAGGGCGTCGTCCAGGGCCCCGAGCAGATCGACCTCTGCATGATCCTGGGCGCGGGCTGGCCTTTCCACGACGGCGGCATCACGCCGTACCTGGACCGGACGGGCTACTCGGAGAAGGTCCTGGGCCGCCGCCTCCTGCCCGACGGCGTCGCGAACGTCCCGGCGCACTAGCCCTCCGCGGTGCCGAACCCGGGGTTGGTCAGGTAGCTCGCGTCAGTTGCCCGACCAACCCCGGGTTCGGCATGTCCGGGAACTCGGGATAGCGTCGCGGTGCCTCTCGATCCGTGGCACTGCGACCGCCGATCGTCACCGAGAGTCCGTGCTCGCCCGCCCACGTCCCCAGGAGCTCCGCCCGATGACCGCGCCCGACGCTCCCCGCCCCACGCCCGAGCAGGCCCGCGAGGTCGTCACGCGGGCCGACGAGGTCGCCGCGCTGCTCTCGGGACTCGCCGGGGCGCCGGCCCGGTTCCGCGAGCACGTGCGCACCGCGTTCGGGTCGAGCCAGCAGGACAAGGTCCTGGGCGAGCTCTCGGCGATCGGGGTCGAACGCCTGCGCGAGGTCAGCGGCGAGCGGCTGCGCGTGGGCCGCCTGGTCGACGGCGGCGTCACGACGGTGGGCGACGTGCTCCGCGCGGGACCCGCCGGGCTCGAACGTCTCCCCGGAATCGGGCCGCAGACCGCGACGCACTGCCTCGCTGCCGCAGCACAGATCGCCCAGGCCGTCCAGGAGACCCTGCGGTTCCGGATCGACGACGCCCCGGGCGACCCGTTCACGACCGGCCTCGTCCAGGCCCTCGCGGGGCTCGAGGCCGCGCGCACGGCCGCCACGGTCCACCGGCAGGTGGTCGTCACGTTCCTCGAGGGGCACTCGGAGCACCGGGTGGCGGCACAGGAGGCGACCCGCGCGGTCCGGTCCTTCTTCTCGCTGCCCGCGCGACGCCGTCGGGCAGCGGACGCCGTGCGCGACCTCGCGCGGCTCACCCGGGACACCGAGCGGTCCGGGGCCGTCGCGGCCGCCGGGCGCGTCGGGGCCCTCGACACCGCGCCCGTCGACGCCTTCGAGGCGTGGACCGACTTCCGGGCGCGCTCGGCGACGTACTACGCGCTGCTCGACGACGTCGTGGACATCGGGCGCGACCTCCAGGCGACCGAGGGCCACCTGCCGCCCGAGCTCCTGGCCCGCGTGGACGGGCAGCCGCTCGACCAGTCGCTCCTGACCGCCTCGCTGCGCGGCTACCAGGTGTTCGGGGCGCGCTACGCGCTCGCGCAGCGGCGCACGATCCTGGGCGACGAGATGGGCCTCGGCAAGACCGTGCAGGCGATCGCCGCGATGGCGCACCTCGCCGCGGGCGGGGCGACGCACTTCCTCGTGGTGTGCCCCGCGAGCGTCATGACGAGCTGGGTGCGCGAGGTGGGGCGGCACAGCACGCTGCGCTCGCTCGACGTCCACGGCCCCGAGCGCGCCGAGGAGGCCGCGCAATGGGCCCGCGAGGGCGGCGTGGCCGTGACGACGTTCGAGCAGGTCGGGCTCCTGCCGCTCGACCTGCCCGCGCCCGCGATGCTCGTGGTCGACGAGGCGCACTACGTCAAGAACCCCGAGGCCAGGAGGTCGCAGGCCGTGGCCGCCTGGGCCGGACGGACCGAGCGCGTGCTGTTCCTGACCGGCACGGTCATGGAGAACCGCGTCGAGGAGTTCCGACGCCTCGTGGCCCACCTCCAGCCCGACGTCGCCGAGCAGGTCAGCGCCGCGCACGGCGCCGCGGGCGCCGAGAGGTTCCGGCTCGCCGTGGCCCCCGTCTACCTGCGGCGCAACCAGGAGGACGTGCTCGAGGAGCTGCCCGAGCTCGTCCAGGTCGAGGAGTGGGAGACGTTCGGCCCCGTCGACGGCGCCGCCTACCGCGACGCGGTGCGCGAGGGCAGCTTCATGGCCATGCGCAGGGCCGCGTACGCCGTCGAGCACCCCGAGGACTCGGCCAAGGTGCGCCGCCTCGTCGAGCTCGTCGAGGAGGCCACGGGGAACGGCCGCAAGGTCGTCGTGTTCACGTACTTCCGCGACGTCGTCGACCTCGTGGTGCGCGCGCTGGGCGACCTCGCCGCCGGACCGCTCACGGGCTCGGTGGGCGCCGCGAACCGCCAGACGATCCTCGACGACTTCACGGCCTCGCCCGTGCCCCGGGCGCTCGTGAGCCAGATCGAGGTGGGCGGGGTCGGGGTCAACCTCCAGGCCGCTTCCGTCGTGATCCTGTGCGAGCCGCAGGTCAAGCCCACGACCGAGGCGCAGGCCGTCGCACGCGCCCACCGCATGGGCCAGGTCCGCACCGTGCAGGTCCACCGGCTCCTGGTCGCCGACACGGTCGACGAGCGCATGGTCGAGATCCTCGGGACCAAGGCGCGGCTGTTCGACGCCTACGCGCGTCGCAGCGTTCTGGCCGACGCGCTGCCCGGCGCGGTCGACGTGTCGGAGGCCCGGCTCGCGCAGACGATCGTCGCGGCCGAGCAGGCGCGCTGGCTGGGCGGGGCCCCGGGCGCGGCGGGTGGGGCCGGGACGCAGGACGCCGTCGTGCAGGACGCGCCGGCCGACGACGCACCGTGGGGCGCGGAGAGCGCCCTGCCCTAGGGCTCTGCGCCCGCGTCCGGCGGGGCCGGCTCCGCGGCCGGCGCGAGCGTCGCGGCCAGCACCCGCCAGCCGTCGTCCGCGCGCACCCACAGGCGCGTGTAGACCAGCCGCGCGGAGACCGCGGCGCCGCCCTGGACCGCCTCCACGGTG
Organism: Oerskovia sp. 140933; assembly: GCF_059651515.1. Lineage (NCBI taxonomy): Bacteria > Bacillati > Actinomycetota > Actinomycetes > Micrococcales > Cellulomonadaceae > Oerskovia > Oerskovia sp. 140933. Next base: position 45,767 of record NZ_JAMXIO010000019.1, on the reverse strand, counting down.
GCGACCAGCCTGGTCACCCCGCTCACGACGTCCTCGCGGACGTCGAGCGACTCCTCCTCCAGGCGGGTGATCCGCAGCGCACCCGAGCGGTAGCCCTCCAGGTCGTCGTCCTTGGAGAACACCGACCCGTCGGGGCCGACGCCCACGCACCGAGGATGCAGCAGCGTGTCCAGCGCGTCGACGTCGCCCGCACGTTGGGCGGCCTGGAGCGCGTGCTCAGCAGCGAGAAGGCTCATCGCCCGAGTGTATGCACCAGGGCGCGACACGGGGCGGGCACGCCCTAGTCGTCCCACCCCATCTTCAGCACCTCGAACGCCGTGGCGTGCGGGGTGCCCATGCGCGCGCCGCCCCCACGGGACATGGTCGCGAGGAACTCTGCCGGGTCGAAGTGCTCCCACCCGAGGCCCGCGATGTACGCGGCGTGCGCCTCGAGCGAGGCCACTCCCGCGTCGAACGTGGCGGTCACGTCGACGCCGTGCTCGGCGTCGGGAGACCCGGCGACCCAGACCTGCCGGACGCCGCCCCAGGGCTCCAGGCCGGCCTCGACCTGGTCGTGGAAGACCCACCGGTTCCCGGCGTCACGGACGGCGTCGACGACGGCGCGGCCCGTGGCGATGTGATCGGCCTGGTTGAGCATCCCGCCAGGGAACGTCTCGCGGTAGTTGCCCGTGATGACGACCTCCGGGCGGTGGCGCCGGATCGCCGCGGCGATCGCGGCCCGCAACGGCAGGCCGTACTCGAGGACGCCGTCGGGCAGGCCCAGGAACTCGACCTCGTCGACCCCGACGATCGCGGCCGACGCGACCTGCTCGGCCTCGCGCACCGTGCGCGCCTCGTCCGGGGCCATGCCGTCGATCCCGGCCTCGCCGCTCGTGACCATGGCGTACACGACGGTCTTGCCCTGCCCGGTCCAGCGCGCGACCGCGGCCGCGGCACCGAACTCCATGTCGTCGGGATGGGCGACGACCGCGAGCGCCCGGCTCCAGTCCTCGGCCAGCGGGGTCAGGGGGGTCTGGGGAGCGTCCATCTCCCCACGGTAGGCCAGACCGTCCTCGGAGGACTGCCGAGCCGGTGGCTCGTACGACGGACGGGACCCGTCGCCCGACCGGCGTCAGGTCGACCGGCCGGAGGGCGCGATAGCGTGGCGGGCATGACGCCGAACCGTTCCGGAGCGCATCGCAGCACCGCACCTCTCCACGACGGCAGCACGATCGACGTCGAGGTCACCGGGACAGGACCCACGGTCCTGCTCCCCGTGAACCCGGTCCCGGCCACGGGCGCCCCGGCTGACGAGCTGCGGAGGTGGGGTGTCGACCCCGCGCTCGGCCGGACGCTGGTCGACGCCCTCTCCCCCGCGTTCCGCGTGGTCGCGGCCGACTACGAGGGTCACCGCATGGCCCACCCCGCCCCGGCCACCCTGACCCCGGACAACGTCGCGGCCGACCTGCTCGCGATCGCCGACGCCGCCGGGGCCGAGACCTTCGCGTACTACGGCTACTCGTGGCTCGCGCTGAGCGGTCTCCAGCTCGCGCTCCGCACGCCGCGACTGAGCGCCCTCGTGATGGGCGGCTTCCCGCCGCTCGACGGCCCGTACGCGGGCATGCTCGCGGTCACGCGCGCGACGCATGCCAAGGCCGCCGCGTCCGCTGAAGCGGCCCCTGCCACCGGCCCGACGGCGCAGCGCGAGTCGAGCGACGTCGTCGAGCAGGAAGCGCGGGAGACGGACGCCGCCCCCGAGGGCATCGGCGAGGCGAGCGTCGAGGAGTTCGACTGGGAGAGCTTCGACATGACGATCGGCGAGGAGCAGACACGCCAGTTCGTGACGCTCTACGAAGCCCTCGACTCGTTCGACGACCGACGCGTCCTTGACCGTGTGACGTGCCCGCGCCTCGCGTTCGCGGGGACCGCCGACGAGATCGACTACAGCGGGTCGTGGGGCGGGGTGCACGTGAGCATCGGCGGTGCGCTCACCGCGCACGCGGACGAGCTGCGTGCCGCGGGCTGGGACGTACGGTTGCTCGACGGCCTGGACCACACCCGGGCCATGCAGCCCGACGCGGTGCTGCCGGTGCTGGGGCCGTGGCTCACCGCGAACCTGATCCGGAGATGAGCCGTGGCCCCTGGATCGAGCGATCCAGGGGCCACGGCTCACGGCGTCAGGCAGCAGGTCAGTAGACCGTCAGGCCCTTCGCCCGGAACTGGTCGCGCACGCGGTCGACCAGCTCGACGTCAGGAGCCGGGGTGTCGGTGAGCTCGTACTCGCGCCCGAGCGTCTCCCACTTGTCACGGCCCATCTGGTGGAAGGGCAGGACCTCGACACGGGTGACCGTGCCGGGCCGGATCTCGTTGAGCGAGGCCGCGTACTCCGCGACGACGTCGACGTGCTCGGCCTGGTCGGTCAGGCCCGGGACCAGCACGTAGCGGATCCAGACCTCGACCGGGTGCTCGGCCGTGACCCCGCCGGGCAGCCCCGACTCGGCGAGCCGTCGCCCGAACTTCAGGGTGGGCTCGAGGGCCCGCCCCGTGACCTTCTCGTAGGTCTCGGGGTCGCCCGACTTGACGTCGAGGAGCACCAGGTCGGTGTTCGCGAGCATCTCGTCGCTCAGGTTCGCCCCGAGGAAGCCCGAGGTGTCGAGCGTGGTGTGCACGCCCATCTCCTTGGCGCCCGCCAGGATGCGCGCGGCGAACGCGGGCTGCATGAGCACCTCGCCGCCGGAGAGGGTCAGCCCGCCCTTGGTGGCGCGGAAGACCGGCAGGTACCGCTTGACGCGGGCAAGCAGCTCGTCGGCCGTGACCGGCTCGCCGTCCTTCATCTGCAGCGTGTCGGGGTTGTGGCAGTACAGGCAGCGCAACGGGCACCCGTTGAGGAAGACCGTCAGGCGCGTGCCCGGTCCGTCCACCGCGGTGACGAGCTCCCACGAGTGGACGGAACCCAGCTCGCCCGAGCGCATCATCGCGAGCTTGTCGTGCCGGTCGAGGTCCTCGGCCGTCGTGAGGCCGGAGACCCCGGCCCCCGTGCGGCGGCGGGGGGCCTCCGGTGCGTCCAGGTCGCTGTCGTGACCCAGGCCGTCACCGGAGGTCCGCCACGGGAGCGGAGCCGAGGCGACCCCGTCGACGCCGTAGCGGGCGGCGGCACGCGCGGACGCCTGGTTTGCTGCGGTCGTCGAGGGGGTCGTCATGATGGTTCCGCCGTTTCCGCGCTCAGAGAGCGCCGTGGAAGGTCCGCGAGAGGACGTCGAGCTGCTGCTCACGGGTCAGCCGCACGAAGTTCACGGCGTACCCGGAGACACGGATCGTGAGCTGAGGGTAGTTCTCGGGGTGCTCCATGGCGTCCTCGAGCGTCTCCTTCACCAGCACGTTGACGTTCATGTGGTAGCCGTCGCCACCGACCGACGCGTCGAGCAGGCCCGCGAGGTTCGCGATCTGCTCCTCCCGGGTACGGCCCAGGCCGCTCGGGACGACCGTGTTGGTCAGCGAGATGCCGTCCTGCGCCTCGTTGTACGGCAGCTTCGCGACCGACAGGGCCGAGGCGAGCATGCCGTGCGTGTCGCGGCCGTTCATCGGGTTGGCACCCGGGGAGAACGGCTCACCTGCACGGCGACCGTCGGGCGTGTTGCCCGTGGCCTTGCCGTAGACGACGTTCGACGTGATGGTCAGGACCGACTGCGTCGGCAGCGCGTCGCGGTACATCTTGTGCGAGCGGATCTTCGACATGAACGACTCGACGAGCTCGACCGCGATCGAGTCGACACGGTCGTCGTCGTTGCCGAAGGCGGGGTACTCGCCCTCGGTCACGTAGTCCACGACGATGCCGCGCTCGTCGAACACCGGCATGACCGTCGCGTACTTGATGGCCGACAGGGAGTCCGCCGCGACCGCGAGGCCTGCGATGCCGCAGGCCATGGTCCGCAGGACCTCCTTGTCGTGGAGGGCCATCTCGAGGCGCTCGTACGCGTACTTGTCGTGCGACCAGTGGATGCAGTTGAGCGCCTCGACGTAGGTCTCGGCGAGCCAGTCCATGGTCTTGTCGAAGCGGGCACGGACGTCGTCGTAGTCGAGGGGCTGGCCCTCGGGCACGGGGGCCACGACCGGCGAGACCTGCTTGCCCGTGACCTCGTCCTTGCCGCCGTTGATGGCGTAGAGGAGCGTCTTGGCCAGGTTCACGCGGGCGCCGAAGAACTGCATCTGCTTGCCGACCGCCATGGGCGAGACGCAGCAGGCGATCGCGGCGTCGTCACCCCAGGCCGGGCGGATCTGCTCGTCCGACTCGTACTGGACGGCCGAGGTGTCGATCGAGACCTTGGCGCAGAAGTCCTTGAACCCCTGCGGCAGGCGCGGGCTCCAGAAGACCGTCATGTTGGGCTCGGGGGCCGGGCCCAGGTTGTACAGCGTCTGCAGGAACCGGAACGAGTTCTTCGTGACGAGCGGACGACCGTCGTCGCCCATGCCGCCGATGGTCTCGGTGACCCACGTCGGGTCGCCCGAGAACAGGGAGTCGTACTCCGGGGTGCGCAGGAAGCGCACGATCCGCAGCTTGATGACGAAGTCGTCGATGATCTCCTGCGCCTGCTCCTCGGTGATGACACCGTTCGCCAGGTCGCGCTCGAGGTACACGTCGAGGAAGGTCGAGGTGCGGCCCAGCGACATCGCGGCGCCGTTCTGCTCCTTGACCGCGGCGAGGTAGCCGAAGTAGAGCCACTGCACGGCCTCGCGGGCGTTGGTGGCGGGACGCGAGATGTCGTAGCCGTAGGAGGCCGCCATCTGCTTGAGCTCGCCGAGCGCGCGGATCTGCTCGGCGTGCTCCTCGCGCTCGCGCACGATCTTCTCGCTGAACGGCTGGGTGTCGAGGTCCAGCTTGTCGAGCTTCTTGGCTGCGATCAGCTGGTCGACGCCGTAGAGCGCGACGCGACGGTAGTCGCCGATGATGCGGCCGCGGCCGTAGGCGTCGGGCAGGCCCGTGATGATGTGCGAGCTGCGCGCGGCGCGGACGTTGGGCGGGTAGACGTCGAAGACGCCCTGGTTGTGGGTCTTGCGGTACTCGCTGAAGACCTTCTTGAGCTCCTGGTCGACCGGGTAGCCGTAGGTCTCGAGGGCCCCCTCGACCATGCGCCATCCGCCGTTGGGCATGATCGCGCGCTTGAGCGGGGCGTCGGTCTGGAGGCCGACGATGACCTCGGCGTCCTTGTCGATGTACCCGGGCGCGTGGGCCGTGATGCCGGCGGGCGTGTGCGGGTCGACGTCGTAGATGCCCTTCTCGCGCTCGACGGGGAACATCTCGGAGAGCTTGGCCCAGATCCCGGTGGTCCGCTCGGTGGGACCGGCAAGGAAGGAGTCGTCACCCTCGTAGGGCGTGTAGTTGCGCTGGATGAAGTCGCGCACGTCGACCGTGTCCTGCCAAGGACCTGCGGTGAAGCCGGCCCAAGCGGGGACGGTCGCGTCGTCCTGGCCGCCAGTGGTGCTGCGAGCCTCGGAAATGCTGGTCATATCACTCTCCTCGACGTCCACGCCGCGCAGCCTGCGCGGCGGGGGTAAAGACCTTGGTCGACGCGGGATCTTCCGTGCCGCCCTGCCGTTCTCCTTCGCCCTTTCAGGCTACGACCCGCAGAGGGTGTCGGCGTGGCAAAGACGCTGTCACCTGGCTCACAGGCCCGGACGTCGAACCGGAGCTCACGACCGGCAGAACGGCGGGATTCCAACCCTTCTAGGGTCTACAACATGCATCTATCCGTCGGCATTCCACCTTGTGACGGTCTTCACATGACCTTTCCTTGGGAGTCCAAGGACCCGACGCCCGGGACCAAGGTCCCTTGCGGGACGACACCGGACATGCCTGGTCGAACCGTCCGACACCGCCCCCACCGTACGGGCCGGGTCGCGCCCGGGCACCTTCGGGGCCCACGACACCCGCACCCCGCCGACGAGCGTGTCGAGGTGCTGCTCGTCGAGGCCCGGTACCGGTGCACCGGACGAGGACGAGCAGCACCTCCCGGCGAGCTGTCCGACACGCCTCGCGACTCCCTATGCGCAACCCCGGGCGGTCTGCCTCGCGCCCCCGCTGCGCACAAGGCGTGCGAACCTCGCCGGGCGATGTGAGACTGCGTCGATGCGAACCATGGGAGTCGAGGAGGAGTTCCTCCTCATCGGGCCCGACGGCGTCCCCACCGCCGTCGCGGCCGAGGTCATCGAGACAGCGAGCACGACCGAGCCCGTCGAGGGAGGGTTGGGGGCGTCGGGCGGCTCACGAGAAGGTCTGCCGGGCGGCGAGCTCGAGCTCGAGCTCATGGAGGAACAGCTCGAGACCGGCACGCACCCGTGCGCGGACCTGTCCGACCTCGCGCGCGAGATCCGGGACGGACGCGCCCGCGCCAACAAGGCGGCGGAGCAGCGCGACGCGCGCATCGTCGCGCTCGGCACGTCGCCCGTGCCCGTGTCCCCCACGACGGTCGGCAAGCTCCGCTACCTGCAGGCACGCGCCGAGTTCGGGCTCACGGCCCGTGAACAGCTCACGGGCGGCTGCCACGTGCACGTCGCGGTCTCCTCGGACACCGAGGGCGTCGCGGTCCTCGACCGCATCGGACCCTGGCTGGCCCCGCTGCTCGCCCTGAGCGCCAACTCGCCCTACTGGCAGGGCGAGGACAGCGGGTACGCGAGCTTCCGGTCCCAGGTGTGGTCGCGGTGGCCGACGGCGGGCCCCGCCCCCTCGTTCGGCACGGCCGAGTCGTACCGCGCCACGGTCGACGCCCTGGTCGCCACGGGCACGATCCTCGACACCGCGATGATCTACTTCGACGCCCGGCTGTCCGCGTCCTACCCGACGGTCGAGATCCGGGTCGCCGACGTGTGCCTCGACGCCGACACCGCGACCCTGCTCGCAGCCCTCGCACGCGGGCTCGTCGAGACCGCCGCACGCGAGGCCGCGGCGGGCACGGCAGCCCCCATGCTGCACCCCGAGCTCCTGCGCACCGCGTCCTGGCGGGCCGGCCGCTCGGGCATCTCGGGCGACCTCGTCTCCCCGCTCACCTGGAAGCCCGCGACCGCGCACGACGTCGTGGGCCAGCTCGTCGCGCACGTGCGCGAGGCGCTCGTCGACACGGGCGACCTCGACGCCGTGACCGAGCTGCTCGGGCGGCTCTGGTCCGACGGCGGCGGCGCGGCCCGTCAGCGGGCGTGGTTCGCCCGCTCGGGCGACCTGCGCGCGGTGACCGAGCGCGCGGCCGAGGCCACGCTGGCCTGAGCACGGGCCCCGGACCGGGCCGACCGGCCGGTGAGTCCCACCCGCGGCACATCGACCACGCTGCGCGCGCGGCGCCGTCGGGCGGGCTGCGTCCCGGCCCAGGACGCCGTCAGGGGCACGGACGGGTGTCCGTGCCCCTGAGGTGGCGTGTCGTGCCCCGAAGGCCGTTCAGACGGCAGCAGGACCGCTCACGGAGGGCTCAGAGCAGCGCGAGCGCCGTCAGGGCGTCGCGCGTGACGTCCTGCGCCGTGAGGCGGTGCACGGCCTTGACCTGGTCGATCGACATGTGGTCGAGGAAGACGGTCGGCAGGCCCAACGGCACGACCGGGACCGTGACGCCGGCCTCGACCGCGCGCTGCCCCAGGAGCGAGCCGATGCCGCCGTCGGCGAGACCGTCCTCGATCGTGACCACGAGGTCGTGCTCACCCGCGAGCTTGACGAGCGCCGAGGGCAGGGGGAGGACCCACGTCGGCGACGCGACCGTGACGTCCACGCCGTGGGCCGCGAGCGCCTCGCCCGCAGCCATCGCGGTGCCCGTCATGGACCCCACGCCCACGAGGAGGACCTTGCGGGTCGTGGTGGCCGGTCCCGCGGTCGTGCCCGTCGCAGCAGGGGCCTTGGCCGTCCTGCTCGGCACGGCGTCGTGCCGCGCGACGACGTCGACGCCGTCGAGCGTCTCGATCGCCGGGATCGGTGCGACGACCGCGCCCTTGGGGTAGCGCACGACCGAGGGCGCGTCGTCGATGTCGACCGCGTGGCGCAGGGCCTCGCGCAGCGTCGCCTCGTCACGCGGAGCCGCAAGGTGCAGACCCGGCACGATCCGCAGCATGGCCATGTCCCACATGCCGTTGTGGCTCGCGCCGTCCTCGCCCGTGATGCCGGCGCGGTCCAGCACGAACGTGACGCCCGCCTTGTGCAGAGCCACGTCCATGAGGACCTGGTCGAACGCGCGGTTGAGGAACGTCGCGTAGACCGCGACCACGGGGTGCAGGCCCGCGAAGGCCATGCCCGCCGCCGAGGTCGCCGCGTGCTGCTCGGCGATGCCGACGTCGAACGTGCGCTCGGGGAAGGCCTCCGCGAAGGGTGCCAGACCCACGGGGTGCAGCATGGCCGCGGTGATCGCCACGACGTCGGGCCGACGGCGACCGATCGAGACGATCTCGTCCGCGAACACCGAGGTCCAGCCGAAGCGCGAGGGGGCGACGGGGAGGCCGGTCTCGGGGTGGATCTGGCCCACGGCGTGGAAGCGGTCGGCGACGTCCTGCTCGGCCGGGGTGTACCCGCGGCCCTTCTCCGTGATGACGTGCACGATCACGGGCGCCCCGTAGGCGCGGGCCCGCACGAACGCGTGCTCGAGGGCCTCGATGTCGTGGCCGTCGACCGGGCCGATGTACTTGATGCCCAGGTCCTCGAACATGCCCTGGGGCGCGACGACGTCCTTGAGGCCCTTCTTGAGCCCGTGCAGCCACTCGTACGCGAAGCGCCCGGGCGCACCCGAGCGCGACAGCGTGCGCTTGCCCCAGTCGAGGAAGTTCTCGTAGCCGCGCGTGGTCCGCAGGGTCGACAGGTGGTGCGCCATGCCGCCGATGGTCGGCGAGTAGGAGCGGCCGTTGTCGTTGACGACGATGACCAGGCGGCGGTCCTGGCTCTCGGCGATGTTGTTGAGCGCCTCCCAGGCCATGCCGCCCGTGAGCGCCCCGTCGCCGATGACGGACACGACGTGGCGGTCCCGCAGCCCGCGCACCACGTTCGCCTTGGCGATCCCGTCGCCCCAGCTCAGCGCGGTCGAGGCGTGCGAGTTCTCGACGATGTCGTGCGGCGACTCGGCACGGCTCGGGTACCCGGACATGCCCTCGCGCTTGCGCAGCGCGGAGAAGTCCTGGCGCCCCGTGAGCAGCTTGTGCACGTACGACTGGTGGCCCGTGTCGAACACGAACGAGTCCTTGGGCGAGTCGAAGACCCGGTGCATGGCGAGCGTCAGCTCGACCACGCCGAGGTTCGGTCCGAGGTGCCCACCCGTGCGGGACACGGCGGAGACGAGGAACTCGCGGATCTCCGCGGCGAGGGTCTCCACCTGCTGGGGGGTCAGCCGCCGGAGGTCCTCCGGTGACGTGATGCTGCTCAACAGGGTCATAACCGCTCCGTTCCGCCTGCCATTCGACTAGCCCGACAACTCTAGGCGCTCCGGGCGGGTGCTCGCGCCCGGAAAGGCCTGATCACGACCTCTGCACGCGCTGGGCACCCGATCCGCCCTCGCCCGGCCGATCGCCTCCGTAGACTGAGGAGGTGCGCTTCCTGCCGGGCCAGCAGCCCACCACAGACCTGACCTACGGCGACGTGTTCCTCGTCCCGTCCCGCTCCGAGATCACCTCGCGCTTCGACGTCGACCTCGCGTCCGACGACGGCACGGGCACCACGATCCCCCTCGTCGTGGCCAACATGACCGCGGTCGCGGGCCGCCGCATGGCCGAGACCGTCGCGCGGCGCGGCGGGATCGTCGTGATCCCGCAGGACGTGCCGACCGACGTCGTCGCGGACGTGGTCGCCGACGTCAAGGGCAAGGACCCGGTCATCGAGACCCCGGTCGTGGTCTCCCCCACGGACACCGTGCACACCGCGCTGACGCTGATCGGCAAGCGGTCGCACGGCGCGGCCGTGGTGCTCGACGGCGACCGTCCCGTGGGGGTCGTGACCGAGGCCGACTGCCTGGGCGTCGACCGCTTCACGCAGGTCCAGCAGGTCATGTCCGCGCAGCCGCAGACCGTCGACGCGTCGGTCGTGTCAGGTCCTGGCGGTCTGCAGGCCGCGTTCGACGAGCTGCACCGCTCGCGGCGCAAGGTCGCCCCGGTCGTGCGCGACGGGCGCCTCGTGGGCGTCCTGACGCGTCGCGGTGCGCTGCGCTCGAGCGTCTACTCCCCCGCCCTGGACGCCCAGGGCCGCCTGCGCATCGCGGCCGCCGTGGGCATCAACGGCGACGTCAAGGCCAAGGCGGCAGAGCTCCTCGCCGCGGGCGTGGACGTGCTCGTGGTCGACACGGCCCACGGTCACCAGGTCAAGATGCTCCAGGCCCTGGAGGCCGTGCGGTCCCTGGACCCGCAGGTCCCGATCGTCGCGGGCAACGTCGTGACCGCCGAGGGCGTGCGCGACCTCGTGGCCGCGGGCGCGGACATCGTCAAGGTCGGCGTCGGTCCGGGCGCCATGTGCACCACGCGCATGATGACGGCCGTGGGCCGTCCCCAGTTCTCCGCGGTCCTCGAGTGCGCGGCCGCGGCACGCGAGCTGGGCAAGCACGTGTGGGCCGACGGCGGGGTGCGGCACCCGCGCGACGTCGCCCTGGCCCTCGCGGCGGGCGCGTCCCAGGTCATGATCGGCTCGTGGTTCGCCGGGACGCACGAGTCCCCGGGCGACCTGCACGACGACGGCACGGGTCGCCTCTACAAGGAGTCGTTCGGCATGGCCTCGGCGCGCGCGGTCGCGGCTCGCGGTGCGGGCGGCTCGCCGTTCGAGCAGGCCCGCAAGGGCCTGTACGAGGAGGGCATCTCGTCCTCGCGCATGTACCTCGACCCGGCCCGCCCGGGCGTCGAGGACCTGATCGACGAGATCACCGCGGGCCTGCGCAGCTCGTGCACGTACGCGGGAGCGGCCTCGCTCACCGAGTTCGCCGAGCGGGCCGTGGTGGGCATCCAGTCCGCGGCCGGCTACGAGGAGGGGCGCCCGCTGCCCGCGGGCTGGTGACCGTTCCCCCCTCGGCGGGCTCGGCGCGCACCGAGCTCGCGGCCCTCGCCCAGGACGGTTCGCCGTGGCCGCGTCCGTGGCGCTACGCGATCGGCACGCTCGACGAGTCTCGCGTGCGGCAGGCCGCGGTCCTGGTCCTGTTCGGCGTGCTCGACGACGTCCTGGCCGCCCGTGACACGTCCGGCCAGGACACCACGGACGACGCGCCGGCCTCCCCCGTTCCTGCCGACCTCGACGTGCTCCTGCTCGCCCGTGCCTCGACGCTCAGCCATCACCCGGGCCAGGTCTCGTTCCCCGGTGGCCGGCTCGAGGACACGGACACGGACCTGGTCGACGCAGCGCTCCGGGAGGCGGTCGAGGAGACCGGCCTGGACCGCGACGGCGTCGAGGTCCTGGGCGCCCTGTCCCCGCTCCCCCTGCCCGTGAGCAACCATCTCGTGACCCCCGTGATCGCGTGGTGGGCGCGGCCCACACCGGTCGCGGTCGTCGACTCGGCCGAGTCGGCGCACGTCTTCCGGGTGCCCGTCGCGGACCTGACGGACCCTGCGAACCGGCGCACCGCCGTCGTGCGCCGGGGGCGGGTCACGCACAAGAGCCCGGCCTTCCTGGTGTCCGCCGACGGGCGCGAGCACCTCGTGTGGGGGTTCACGGGCGCGATCCTCGATGCGCTCCTGGACCGCCTGGGCTGGGCCGAGCCGTGGGACGCGACGCGCACGGTCGAGGTGCCGGTCTAGTGGCGCTGCGGCCTGCCGCGGAGGTCGACGTGACCGTCGACCTCGTGCGTTCGCTGCTCGCGGCCCAGCACCCCGACCTGGCATCCCTGCCCCTGGTCGTCGTCGCGAACGGCTGGGACAACGTCGTGCTGCGCCTGGGCGACAGGCTCGCGGTGCGGGTCCCGCGACGCGAGCTCGCGGCCGCGCTCGTGCGCCACGAGCAGGAGTGGCTCCCGTCGCTCGCGCCGCGGCTCCCGGTCCCCGTCCCTGCTCCCGTGCGGGTCGGACTTCCCTCCGACGGGTCCGCCGGCCCCTCCTACCCCTGGTCGTGGAGCGTCGTCCCGTGGTTCGACGGGCTGAGCGCCCTCGAGATCGATCCCGCGCTGCGCCGCGCGTTCGCCGTCGACCTCGCCGCCTTCCTCGCCGCCCTGCACGTCCCCGCGCCGCCCGAGGCGCCCGTGAACCCCTTCCGGGGCGTCCCGCTGGCCGCGCGCGACGCGTCGGTCCGGGAGCGCCTCGCGTCGGGCCATGTGCCCGACGACGGCTCTCTCCTCGACCTGTGGTCCCGCCTCGTCGAGGTCCCCGCCTGGGACGGGCCCGCGGCGTGGCTGCACGGCGACCTGCACCCGGCGAACCTCGTGCTCGCGCCCCGCGACCACCGGCTCGGCGCGGTGGTCGACTTCGGGGACATGACGAGCGGCGACCCGGCCACCGACCTCGCGACCGCGTGGATCACGTTCGACGCCGTGGGTCGCCGCACGTTCCGCGAGGCCGTGACCGCCCGCTGCGGGACCGACGACGCGACCTGGGCCCGGGCGCGCGCCTGGGCGCTGGTCCTCGGCTCGGCGTTCGCCGCTCACTCCGACGACGACCCGGCGTTCGCCGGCCTGGCCGCGCACACGCTCGCGCAGGTGCTCGGCGACGACTGACCGCGCCGTCGGCAGCTTGTGGGCCGCCGACGGGCGGGCACCTACTCCTCGGGCACTCCGAGCGACATGGAACGGGCGCCGCGGACACAGGCCCGCCAGGTCACGCTCCACGCGATCACGCCCGTCACGAACGATGCCAGGACACACGCGAGGACGATCCCGTAGGGCAGGTTCGTCGTCTCTCCCGGGACCGGAGGGATCGAGAGGATCAGCGCAAGGACACCACCTCCGACCACGGCGACAGCGACCGGCGCGACGATCCGCGCCGCGAGAACCCTCTTGACGAACGCGTCGCTCGGGGCCAACATCTGGATCGCGAGCAGCGACCTAACCGCCCGCAACAGCTCGTTCGAGTAGTTGGACCAGAGGGCGACCAACGTCAGGACCAGGCCGATCGAACCGAACCAGGTGAGCCATCGCATCTGGTGCAGGGACGACGCCGTCCCGACGACGAAGCCCTCCCCTGGGAGCTCGGCCTGCCACATCGGGACGCTCAGCGATCCGAGCTGGTCGCGCAGCTCCTCCATGTCGATCGAGGAACCATCTCGACGGGTGACGAGCACCGTGGCCTCCGGGCCGTCCTCGATCTCGTCGACGCGGTGCCCGACCTCCGTCCCCGCGACGTAGGCGAGCCATGCCGGCGGTCGGCCGTCCGGGACGAAGGTCTCGACGTCCTCGCCACGCGGCGCCACGACCGACATCCCCTCCCCGTCCGGCTGGATCGCGGCCACGACGTAGTCACGCCGCAGGGCGTCGAGGGTGAGCTCCCTCGACTCGGCCCCGGCTTGTCGAAAGGTCTGGATCGTCGCCACCGAGCCGCCGAGGTGTCGCTGCACCGCCAGCGCCTGAGCCGCATCCTGCCCCAGCGTCGTGAGCAAGCCGCTGGTCACCGTGACGATGACGACGATGATCGCCGCGGTGGCCCCGAACCGTGCGGCAGGTCGCGGCCGCGAGAGCAGCTGTGCCGCCCCGGTGAGACCGGCCGCGTCTCCCGCACGCCACGCCACGTCGCGGCGGCGACGGGCGTACAGCTCGATCCACACGACGGCGTCCGCCGGCAACGCCGCCAACGTCAGGGTCGTCCCCACGAGGGCGATCATCGGCACGAGGTCCACCCGCCCCTCACCCACCGCGATGTTCTGGCCGATCACCGTGATCGCTGCGAGCACGAGCGACAGACCACCCCGGGCGACGCGGGCGACGGCCAGGGTCCGCGCCAACCACGACGGCCCTGACGACGACCGGCGACGGTCTCTGCGCCGCTCGGCCTTCAGGCCGACACGCGACGAGCAGGCCCAGGCACTCAGGGCGAGGGCGGCGACGAACGCCACGACGACGAGCACACCTCCGGACCTGACGTCCTGCGCATCCACGGCGAGAGACGCCCCTGGCAGGGCCACGTCGACGACCAGAAGCAGCGCTGTGCAGAGGAGCGCGACGAGCGCACCGAGCCCCCACGGGGACCTCGACTCGCCCCACAGCAACGCTCGCACCTGCCGCGGCCGCATGCCCAGCGTCGTGACGATCCGGACCCTGCGCGCCCGTTGGACGGCCCCGATGCGGATCCCGGTGAACAGGAGCCACGTCGCAGGAACGACCAGGAGCGCGATCTGGACGCCGAGGAAGGTCGCCAACGGTCGTCGGTCGGCGATCGCCCGGGGCTGTTCGAACCGGTCGCTGCCGAAGCCGGTGATCAGCTCCGCGGACTCCGGAGCGAGACGACCCTCGGCACCGACGTAGACCAGGCCCTCGCCACGTTCCACGAGCCCATCTCGACCGACGAGACCGATCATCGTGCCGTGCCGCGTCTGGTCCCCGACCGACGCCCCGAGCGCCTCCGCGACGGCAGGGGACAGGAAGACCTCGCCCGCTCTCGGCCATCGCGTGAGCCCCGGAGGAACCGGCGGCTCCTCGACGAGAGGCGCGAGATAGACGACGTCGACCTGCCTGCCGTCCACCAGGTCGAAACCGTGCCGCCACAGCGCTCGGGGTTCCTCGTCGGGAAAGAGCGCGGCCATCCGCCCCGCGCGTTCCTCGGCCCTCGAGTCCCACCCGGTGTACGTCGCCGTCGTGATCGCCAGCGAGACCACGCTGAGCACGAAGGCCGCGACTCCCGCGGCCAGGACCGCGCTGCGCAACGGCTCGAAGCGTGAAGCCCGCCGGAGAGAGGCCCCGACGACGCGCAGTGCGGTCACGCGTGAACCCCGTCGACGGCAAGGGTGCGCTCCAGGTGGACGACGCGGTCCGCACGCGCACTGACCAGCGGATCGTGCGTCACGACGAGGAGCCCGCAGTTCCAGCGCGCGGGCGTGTCGAACAGGATGTCGGCGACGCGGTCCCGGATCGCCGGGTCGAGCGAGCCCGTGGGCTCGTCCGCGAGGACGAGCGTCGGTTCGTTGACGAGCGCGCGGGCCAGCGCGGTGCGTTGGCGCTCGCCACCGGAAAGGTGGTCGGTGACGTCGCGGTCCGTGGGTACACCGAAGGCTTCCAGCAGCTCGGTCGCCCGCGCGACAGCCTGTTCGCGCGGACGACCGACGATGAGGGCAGGGAGTGCGACGTTCTCGACCGGGGTCAGCTCCCCCAGCAGCTCGCCGTGCTGGAAGACGACGCCCAGATGCTCCGCGCGGAGCCGGGCCAATCTGGCCTGGTCGAGCCGTGAGACGTCCTGGCCTGCGACGAGCACACGGCCCCCCTGGGGTCGGACCGTGCCCAGCACACAGTTGAGCAGGGTCGTCTTCCCCGTCCCCGAGGGGCCGACGATCGCTACCGACTCTCCCCGAGCGACCTGCACGTCCACGGCACGCAGGACCGGACGTCCGCCGAGCTCCGCCGAGAGCCCCTGGACGTCGAGCGCGATCACGACGACCCCCTACCCTCAGTTCTCACCCTCTACCAGCCAGTCTTCTTCTCGGCCGAGCAGGTCATCGGCTTGATACCGCCGTTGGATCGACAGGCGCTGATGTGGGTCACCTTTTCACCACCGTTCGTCACGCTTCGAACGATGCTCGTCATGTCTCCGGACTTGTTGACGACGGAACCCTTCGATCCGTAGCTGCTCCGCCACGGGGCACTGACGAACTTTCCGTCCTGAGCGGTGTCGTGCGCGTAGACGCTGTGCCACTGGGCTCCCCCGGACGACCCGACGTGCTCCGCTCTTGCTCCAGCAGTCGAGATCGAGACAGCGTGCGCCGAACTCACCCCCATACCTGCGGCAAGGACGACGCCAACGGCGACTGCGACAATGTTCTTCCTGGTCGACATGCATTTCCTTCTTTCGTGATTGACAAGGGGCTCGTCCGACTCAGCCCGTCGAGACACCTTCGGCCCGAGGTGCACCAGCAGTCAGTACCCCGTGTCCTTCCACGACGAGCAGGTCATCGGCTTGAGTCCGGTGTTCGAACGGCACGCCTTGATCCGTGAGACCTTCT
Organism: Oerskovia sp. 140933; assembly: GCF_059651515.1. Classification (NCBI taxonomy): domain Bacteria; kingdom Bacillati; phylum Actinomycetota; class Actinomycetes; order Micrococcales; family Cellulomonadaceae; genus Oerskovia; species Oerskovia sp. 140933. The sequence continues at coordinate 29,728 of NZ_JAMXIO010000019.1, read as the reverse complement.
CTGCGTGGCGGGTCACCGACACCCAGGTGGTCGCCGTGAAGTCGCCGCCCTTGTTCGTCACCGAACCGCTCGACCCCAGATTGCTCTCCCACGGACCGCTCACGAAATGGCCGTCACCGGCGGTGTCGGTAACCTTGAGCTCGTGGCGCCACTCCTTGGGCCCGCTCCAGTACTGCCGACGGTCCTCCACCTTCGCTCCGGCTGTCGTGACCGAGGCCGCACTCGCTGCGCTCGCCCCCATGGCGATCACCAAGACCGCACCGATTGCCACCGAGGCCAGTTTCTTCACCTGCTGCATTTCTCGTCTCCCCCATCGGTCAGTACCACCGTGGCCGAGCAGCTCCGCTCAGCGACGCTGATGCTAGCGATAAAGCACATATCGGTCAAACATTTCAATACCGACCAATGGGTCGGAATTTTCTTCTGAGAATTCGAGGCCGGATGCCCCTCGTCGTGATACCCCGACGCCGGCCATACTGGTGCATGACCTCGACCAACAAGACCCGCCCGCACGACGGCGACGTGGACGCCTTCCTCGCGACCGTCACCCACAAGGTCCGGCGCCGCGACGCGGACACGCTCCTGGCCCTCATGCAGCGCGTCACGGGCGAACCGCCCGTGATGTGGGGGCCGTCGATCATCGGGTTCGGCCAGTACCACTACGAGTACGCGAGCGGGCGGCAGGGCGACGCGGGAGCGGCCGGGTTCTCGCCGCGCAAGGCCGCGTCGACGGTCTACCTGCCCGACGGGACGGCCGCTCACCAGGACCTGCTGGAGCGCCTCGGCCCGCACACCACGAGCCTCGTGTGCGTGTACCTCAAGGACCTGTCGACGAACGATCTCGACGTCCTGGAGGAGATCGTGCGCCGCTCCTACGAGGCCGTGACCGCGGGCACGTTCACGCAGCGGGCGCGCGAGTCCTAGCCGTCGGACACGACCGGGCGGGAGGTCCTGCTCCTCGCCCGTGCCCCCAGGCGGCCACCGGGCACGCGAGCACCGCGACGAAGATCGCCATGATGGCCGCCAGCACTGCGACGGTCGCCTCGCCAGGGGCCGACAGCGCCGACGACACCTCCCCCGCCCCGATCGACGCGGCGGCAGCCAGCAGGAGCCCCGACCCGACCACCGCAGGGACCGTCCGCCACGGCTGGGCCCAGCGCACCGCACCGGAGACGGCTCCTCCGACGGCGGCCAGCAGGAACAGGAACGCGATCCCGACGGTACCCGTCAGCCCCAGGTGCACGTCCTGGTCGGCCGCCTGCGCCACCAGCCTCATCGCGACGCGGGCGAGCCCAGCGGTCACGACCGTGACCAGGACGACAGCCCCGACGATCCTTCCGAACATCTCGACCTCCACGGGGCACCCGGCGCCCCGGCGGGGGCACCTCGACAGCCCCGTCCCCTCTCACGAGGGCACGGGGCACTCCCGTGATACGACTACGGGGCGCCCCACCCGAAGGTGGGACGCCCCGTCGTCGTGCGCTCCGAGCAGGGTGCGCGGCGCCGTCGGGCATCCGGGGAGATCCCAGGCCCGACGACGCCGCCCCCGCGGCGGACGCTCGTCAGTCGTTGACGAGCGAGCGCAGCACGTACTGCAGGATGCCGCCGTTGCGGTAGTAGTCGGCCTCACCCGGGGTGTCGATGCGGACGACCGCGTCGAACTCGACCGAGGTGCCGTCGGTCTTGGTCGCGGTGACCTTGACCGTCGAGGGCGTCGTGCCCTCGTTGAGCGCCGTGACACCCGAGATGTCGAACGTCTCGGTGCCGTCCAGGCCCAGCGAGCCCGCGGACTCCCCGGCCGGGAACTGCAGCGGCAGGACGCCCATGCCGATCAGGTTCGAGCGGTGGATGCGCTCGAAGCTCTCGGTGATGACGGCCTTGACGCCCAGGAGCGCGGTGCCCTTGGCGGCCCAGTCGCGCGACGAACCGGAGCCGTACTCCTTGCCACCCAGGATGACGAGCGGCGTGCCGGCCGCGGCGTAGTCCTGCGCGGCGTCGTAGATCGTGTCCTGGGCGTTCTTCACGAAGTTGAACGTGAAGCCGCCCTCGACGTTGTCGAGGAGCTGGTTGCGCAGGCGGATGTTCGCGAACGTGCCGCGGATCATGACCTCGTGGTTCCCACGGCGCGAGCCGTAGGAGTTGAAGTCGCGACGCTCGACACCGTGCTCGGCGAGGTACACACCGGCCGGCGAGTCCGCCTTGATGGACCCGGCAGGGCTGATGTGGTCGGTCGTGACCGAGTCGCCCAGCTTGGCCAGCACGCGGGCACCCGAGATGTCGGTGACCGGCGACGGCTGCGCCGACATGCCCTCGAAGTACGGGGGCTTGCGGACGTAGGTGGACTGCTCGTCCCACTCGAACGTGTTGCCCTCGGGGGTCGACAGGGCGCGCCAGCGCTCGTCACCCGTGAAGACGTCCGCGTAGTCCTTGGTGAACATCGCACGGTCGATCGAGGAGTCGATCGTCGCCTGGACCTCTTCCGGCGTGGGCCAGATGTCGCGCAGGAAGATCGGCGAACCGTCCTCGTTGCGTCCCAGCGGGTCGTGCTCGAAGTCGAACTCCATGGTGCCCGCGAGGGCGTACGCGATGACCAGGGGCGGGGAGGCCAGGTAGTTCATCTTGACGTCGGGGTTGATGCGCCCCTCGAAGTTGCGGTTGCCCGAGAGCACCGAGACGACCGACAGGTCGTGCTCGTTGACGGCCTCGGAGACCTTCTCGTCGAGCGGGCCCGAGTTACCGATGCACGTGGCGCAGCCGTAGCCCACGAGGTGGAAGCCGAGCTTCTCGAGGTAGGGCCACAGGCCCGCCTTCTCGTAGTAGTTCGTGACGACCTGCGAGCCCGGTGCCATGGAGGTCTTGACCCACGGCTTGGCCTCCAGGCCCTTCTCGACGGCCTTCTTCGCGAGCAGGGCCGCGGCGAGCATCACGGACGGGTTCGACGTGTTGGTGCACGACGTGATCGAGGCGATCGCGACCGCGCCGTGGAACAGGTCGAACTGCTTGCCGTTGGTGTCCGTGACGGGGACGGTCCGGCGCCCGTTGGCGTGGATCGCGGGCGAGTCGGAGGCCGGGAAGGACTCCTTCTCGGCCTCGTCCACGACGTCGACGACCTCGGGGGCGTAGGTCGGCAGGTCGCGGGCGAAGGCCGACTTGGCGTTCGAGAGCTCGATGCGGTCCTGGGGACGCTTGGGGCCGGCGATCGAGGGGACGACCGTCGAGAGGTCGAGCTCGAGGTACTCGGAGAAGACCGGCTCGACGTAGCTCGGGTCGGTCGGGTCGAGCCAGAGGCCCTGCTCCTTGGCGTAGGCCTCGACGAGCGCGAGCTGCTCCTCGGAACGACCCGTCAGGCGCAGGTAGTCGACCGTGACCGAGTCGATCGGGAAGATCGCGGCGGTCGAGCCGAACTCGGGGCTCATGTTGCCGATCGTGGCGCGGTTGGCCAGCGGCACGGCCGCGACACCGGCGCCGTAGAACTCGACGAACTTGCCGACGACGCCGTGCTGGCGCAGCATCTGCGTGATCGTGAGGACCACGTCGGTCGCCGTGACGCCCGAGGGGATCTGGCCGCTGAGCTTGAAGCCGACGACGCGCGGGATGAGCATCGAGACGGGCTGGCCGAGCATCGCCGCCTCGGCCTCGATGCCGCCCACGCCCCAGCCGAGCACGCCCAGGCCGTTGACCATGGTCGTGTGCGAGTCGGTGCCGACGCACGTGTCGGGGTAGGCCCTCAAGACGTCCCCGTCGGCAGTGCTCACGGTACGCGTCATGACCGTGCGAGCCAGGTACTCGATGTTGACCTGGTGGACGATGCCCGTGCCCGGGGGGACGACCTTGAAGTCGTCGAACGCCGTCTGGCCCCAGCGCAGGAACTGGTAGCGCTCGTGGTTGCGCTGGTACTCGAACTCGACGTTGCGCTCGAACGCGTCGCGGCGACCTGCGACGTCGATCTGCACCGAGTGGTCGATGACCATCTCGGCGGGAGCCAGCGGGTTGATGCGCGACGGGTCGCCCCCGAGGTCCGCGACGGCCTCACGCATGGTCGCGAGGTCGACGACGCAGGGCACGCCCGTGAAGTCCTGCATGATGACGCGACCCGGCGTGAACTGGATCTCGGTGTCGGGCTGGGCGTCCGGGTCCCAGGCGGCGATCGCGCGCACGTGGTCCGCGGTGATGTTGGCGCCGTCCTCGGTGCGCAGGAGGTTCTCCGCGAGGATCTTCAAGCTGTACGGGAGGCGCTCGGCGCCTTCTACCGCGGAGAGACGGAAGATCTCGTACGAGTTCTCACCGACCTCCAGTGTTCCCTTCGACCCGAACGTGTCGACGCTGCTCACGGTTGCTCCTTCTACCTGGCGAGGGTGGTGACGACCACCGCGGCCGGGGCACCGCGCGGGCTCTACGGCCCGCGCCGCGCGCCCGGCACGGCAGGTCGTCGAATGACGATCAAGATGGTTCTGGGGGGCTTTGCCCAGCCTACGCCGGGCCCGGCGACGCACCGAAATGTCGCCGACACACAGCATAGCGCATTTATCTTGACGTCAAGATATCGGCCCGGGCGTGGACACCCCCGCGAGCCGCGGCGTGAGCACGCGGTACACGCCCTCGATCGCGGCCCACCCCACGACCACGGCGACACCGATCACCACGGCCTCGGACGCCGTCGGGACCTCGAGCGCGAAGAAGTCGCGGACCCACGGGACCGCGACGGCGAGCACCGCGCAGGCCGCGAGCGCCGCGACCAGCGCGACCTTCCACCCGTTGACCGGGCGGGCCTGGATGCCCACGATCCACAGCGAGACCCCGATGAGCACGAGCGTCGACGCCGAGCGCGCGTCACCCGTCCCCACGAGCGGGCGCAGGTACCCGTACACGGCCAGGATCACCGCCCCGATCACCACGCCCGCGGGGACCGCGAAGCTCAGCACCCGGCGCAGGAAGCCCGCGAGGTACCGGCGGTCGTTGGGCGGCAGCGCGAGGAAGAACGCGGGGATGCCGATCGTGAGCGACCCCGCGAGGGTCATGTGCCGGGGCAGGAACGGGTACGGCCACACGAGCAGCACGACCGACACCGCGAGGATCGCGGCGTACGTCGTCTTGGCGAGGAACAGGCTCGCGACGCGCTCCATGTTCGCCATGACCCGGCGCCCCTGGCCCAGGACACCGGGCAGCGTCGCGAACCGGCCGTCGACCAGCACGACGCGCGCCACGGCCTTGGTCGCGGGCGCGCCGTTGCCCATCGCGATCCCGAGGTCGGCGTCCTTGAGCGCCAGGGCGTCGTTGACTCCGTCACCCGTCATGCCGACCACGTGGCCGCGCGACTGGAGCGCGTGCACGATCGCCCGCTTCTGCTCGGGCGTCACGCGCCCGTACACGTCGTGCGCGTCGACGACCTCGGCGAGCTCGTCCGGGTCGGCGGGCAGGGACCGGGCGTCGAAGCCCTCGACGCGGACCCCGTCGCCGTGCAGCCCGACCATGGTCGCGATGGCCGCGACCGTGTCGGGGTTGTCGCCCGAGACGACCTTGGCCCGCGTCCCCTGGCGGCGGAAGTACTCGAGGGTCTGCGCGGCGTCGGGGCGGATGCGCTCCCCCAGCACGGCGAGCAGCGCGGGCACCAGGTCGTCCGGGAGCGGCGCCTGCGCCGTCGGGAGCCCTGCCGGGGCGTGGGCGAGCAGGACCACGCGCGCACCGCTCCCCGCCGCCTCGCGGACGCGGGCGAGCGCCGCGACCGCGGGAGCGTCCGAGCGTCCCGCGAGGAGGATCTCGGGCGCCCCCAGCACGAACGCGCCCGCGCCCGTGAGCACCGCGCTCCACTTGCGCGCCGAGGAGAACGGGACGGTCCCGCGCACGGTCGCCGCGGTCGTGCCCGTGAGCCCGTCCGCGAGCGCCCGGGACGTCGCGTTGCCGTCCGGGTCCGCCGCCAGGGCCGCGAGCGCCTCGCGCGCGCCCGCGACGGGCGCGAGGTCGCGCAGCCCGGTCAGGGCGACGTGCCCGTCGGTGAGGGTGCCCGTCTTGTCGAGGCACAGGACGTCGACGCGTGCGAGGACCTCGACCGCGGGCAGCTCCTGGACGAGGACCTGCTGGCGTGCGAGCAGCGTGGCGGCGATCGCGAAGTTGAGCGAGGTCAGCAGGACGAGACCCTCGGGGATCATCCCGACGACGCCCGCGACGGCCGCGACGACGCCGTCGCGCCACGTCCCGTCCGCGATCGACTCGCGCACGCCGCCCGTGTAGTGGAGCTGGCTCCAGAACAGCAGCAGCGAGATCGGCACGATCCCGAACGAGACGACCTTGAGGATCTTGTTCACACCCTCGCGCAGCTCCGAGCGCACGACCGAGAACCTCTTGGCCTCGGACGTGATGCGCTGCGCGTACCCCTCCTCGCCGACCCGGACCACGCGGGCGACCGCCGAGCCCGCGACGACCGCGGACCCGGACAGCACCTCGTCGCCCACCGCCTTGCGCACGGGCCGGGACTCCCCCGTGAGCATGGACTCGTCGACCTCGAGGCCCGTGACGTCGAGCACGCGGGCGTCGGCCGGGACCTGGTCCCCGGTCGCGACGAGCAGCACGTCGTCGAGGACGACGTCGTCGACCGCGACGTCCTGCTCGGTCCCGTCGCGCACCACGCGCGCCGACGGGGCCGTGAGGATCGACAGCCGGTCGAGCGTCCGCTTCGCCCGGTACTCGGTCACGATCCCGATCCCGGCGTTGACGACCACGACGAACCCGAAGACCGCGTCGGGCCACCGCCCCGTGAGCAGCACGAGGACCACGGCGACCGCGAGGATCAGGTTGAAGAGCGTGAAGACGTTCGAGCGCAGGATCGCGGCGAGCGAGCGCGAGGTCGAGCGGGCGACGCGGTTGGTCTGCCCGGCGCGGACGCGCGCGGCGACCTCGGCGGCGCTCAGGCCCGGGTCCGCGCCGGCCCCGGTCCCCTGCCCCGCGCCCGACGGCGGAGCGCCCGCCGGACCGTCGGGTCCGGTCGCGGGGGCGTCGTCGTCGGCGAGACTGCTCACCCGTCGATTGTGCCCGTCGGGGGGTGCGGATGCCCTGGCGAGGCGGGACCGACGGGCCGCCTCACAACCAGCGGTGGCGCTTGAAGATCAGGTAGAGCGAGAAGCCCATCGCGACCATCGCGAGGACCGCGAGCGGGTACCCGTAGGCCCAGCCCAGCTCCGGCATGCGGGCGAAGTTCATCCCGTAGACGGTCCCCACGAGCGTGGGTGCGAACAGGATCGCCGCCCAGGAGGAGATCTTCTTGACCTCCTCACCCTGCGCGAGGCTCGTCTCCGACAGGCGGCGCATCTCCTCGTTCTGGTGCTGCGCGACGAGCGTGGCCTGGACCATGAGCGCGTTCTGCAGCAGCACCCGGAACGAGTCCGCCTGCTCCGCGAGGCGCAGCGAGTGGTCCAGCACGTCACGCAGGTTGCGCTGGAGCTCGATGTCGACGTCGTACTTCTCGAAGCCCCTCTCGAGCGCCTGGAGGATGCCGACGACCGGGTGCGTCGCCCGCTGGAACGAGATGACCTCCCGGGACAGCTCGTAGATGCGTCGCGAGACGGCCGGGTCGCCGCTGAAGAGCTGGTCCTCGATCTCGTCGATGTCGTTCTGCAGCCCGGCGACGACGGGTGCGTACTCGTCGACGACCTGGTCGAGCACGGCGTACAGGATCGCCTCCGGGCCGAGGCGCAGGAGCTCTGGCGCGGCCTCCAGCCGCTGGCGCACGGCCCCCACGTGCGGGGCCTCGGCGTGCCGGACGGTCACGACGAAGTCCGGCCCGACGAAGACGTGCAGCTCGCCGAACTCGACGCGCTCCTCGTCGTCGAGGTACCGGGCCGGGCGCAGGACCACGAAGAGGATGTCGTCGTAGCGCTCGATCTTGGGCCGCTGATGGGCCGCGATCGCGTCGTCGACCGCGAGATGGTGGAGGGAGAACTCGTCCGCGACCGCACGGATCTCGGCCTCGCTCGGCCGGTAGAGGCCGATCCACGCGAGCCCGTGACGCTCCCGCAGGGTCTCGAACGTCTCGTCGAGGCTCGTCGGGTTGGCCGTGCGACGTCCGTCGACGTAGACCGCGTTGTCGACGATGCCCATGAGTCCTCCACCGGTCGGTCGCGTCCGGAGCGGACCGCGGGGACCATCATGGCAGTCCCGCTGGGGGCCGGTCGCCGGCCGGGCGGGCGCTACTCCTCGTCGAGCGCGGTGCTCGACGGCTCGCCGCTCAGCGGGGTGACCCGCTCGGGGACGTCCTTGCGCGGGCGGTAGACGACCTGGGCGTGGAAGACGAAGCGCAGCAGGAACGCCACGACCAGGGTCAGGGCCTGCGCGAGGACCGGGGGCATGCCCGTCAGGACCACGAGCCAGTGCAGGAACGGCAGCCGCACCGCGGCCTCGATGCCGTTGAACGTGAAGGACTGCGCGGCACGCTTCCACACGCTGCGCCCCTCCGAGCGCAGGTCGTGGAACACGAAGTGCTCGAGCAGGAGGAAGTTCGTCACGATGGTCACCGCCGCCGAGACGACCGCGGCGGGCATGTAGTGCACCCCGAACTGCTCCAGGCCCCACATGATCGCGAGGTTGAGGACCGCGCCGAAGGCTCCCACGAGGGCGAACGTCGACATCCGTCCGAAGCGCAGCGCCGTGAGCTGCTGCAGGTACCGCAGGCCGTTCGCGAAGGTCGCCTTGGACTCCCCCGCGAACCGCTCCCCGAACACGAACGGCTCCTCGACGACCTCGACCTTGTTGCGGGCCAGGATCTCGAGCAGGATCTTGAAGCCGCGGGGACGCAGCGCGGCGAGGTCGATCGATGCCGTGCGCACGGCGAAGAACCCCGTCATCGGATCGGTCACGTTCCGCAGCCGGACCGGGAACATGGAACGGGCCAGGAGCGAGGACGCCGTCGACACCAGGTGCCGCCACCGCCCGTCGAGCCCGCCCGCGTCACCGCCGCCGACGTACCGCGAGGCGACCACGACGTCCGCGCCGGTCGACAGCGCGGTCTCCAGGAGGACGGGGACCATCTCGGGAGGGTGCTGCAGGTCACCGTCCATGACGACGACCCACTCCCCGCGCGCGTCGCGCAGGCCCTCGACCACTGCCCCGCTCAGCCCGCCGACGGGCTCGTCGCGGTGCAGCAGGCGCACCGGGATCTGGGCGGACGCGGCCACGCGGCGGATCACGTCGGGCGTGTCGTCCCGTGAGTCGTCGACGAACAGCACCTCGGTGTCGATCCCGTCGACCGCCTCCCCGAGACGGCGCACGAGCTCGGCGACGTTGGGACCCTCGTCGAACGTCGGCACCACCACCGTGACCTGCATGCGCCCTCTTCCGCTCCTCGGGCCGGTGCGTTCCGGCGCGTCCACCCATCGTCCCCCGAGAAGCCGAGGGACGACAGGCGAGCGCGGGTCGCGCTCGGTCCCGGTCGCCCGCGGCCTCGCCCGGCCGCCCGTCGCGCGCGTCCCGCGAGCGTGACGTGACGGCTGGACCGCCCGCTCCTGCGCGTGCGGACGACCAGTCGGTCGTCCGCACGACGCTACAGGTCAGGGCCGCCGGAAGGACCGGCGGCTCACCGCGTGAGGACCGCGATCGCCTCGACGTGGTGGGTGTGGGGGAACAGGTCGTACCCGGTGACCGACTCGACGCCGTAACCGTGCTCGGCGAAGTAGGCGATGTCGCGGGCGAGGGCTGCGGGGTCGCACGCGACGTAGACGACGCGCGGTGCCTGCAGGGCAGCGACCGCGTCGACGACCTTGCGGCCCGCCCCGGTGCGCGGGGGGTCGAGCACGACGACGTCGGCCGTCGGGGCGGCGTGGTCCTTGGCGGCGAGCACCTTCTCGACGGGGCCGTGGTGCAGCTCGACCTGCGGCTTCTCGAACGCGTTGCGGCGGGCGTCCTTGACGGCGCGCTCGTCCCCCTCGATCGCGACGACCCGCCCGGTCTCACCGACGGCGTCGGCCAGCGGGAGCGTGAAGAGCCCGGCGCCCGAGTACAGGTCGACGACGGTCGCCTCCTCGATCGGCCCCGCGGCCCGCAGCACGGCCTCGGCGAGCAGTGCGGGGGCCTCGCGGTGGACCTGCCAGAACCCGTCGGCGGCGACCCGGTACGAGTGCTCGGTGCCCGCGACGGTCACGGTCTCGGTGACCGCACGGCGGGCGTGCGGTCGGCGGTCGATGTGACCCGAGTGCCAGACGACGCCGTCGACGAGCAGGATGGGGTCAGCCCCGCCTGCCGGTGCGACGAGCTCGAGGCGCGTCCCGGGGCGCCAGCGGCGCGTGAAGACCTCCTCGGCCTCTGCGAGGGCCGCGACCTCGGGGGACGCGAGCGGCATCTCGTCGAGCGCCACGACGTCGTGCGACCGGAAGACGCGCATGCCGGCACGGCCCTTCTCGTCGGCGACGAGGTCGATGCGCGTGCGGTAACCGAGGCCGCCGCGCTCGTCGTCGCCCGGCGCAGCCTCAACCTCTACCTGAAGGTCAAGGCCGGCGAGCCGCTTGAGCTGCTCCTGCAGGACCGCGGCCTTCCAGCGGCGCTGCACGGGCAGCGAGACGTGCGACAGCTCGCCGCCGCCCGCTCCGCCCGGGCCGGCGGCCGGCCAGGCAGCGGGCACACGGTCCGCGGAGGGCTCCAGGATCTCGACGGCGTCGGCACGCCAGAACTTCGCGGTCTCGCCGTCCTCGGTGATCCGGGCCAGCACCCGCTCGCCCGGCAGCGTGTGCCGGACGAAGACGACGCGCCCGTCGTGTCGCGCGACGCAGTGGCCGCCGTGCGCGACAGGTCCGACCTCGAGCTCGACCAGAGGTTGAGACTCAGGGGCGGTGGACGTGGGGTTCAGGGTTTCAGACACCCCCCTAGTATCCCGGACGCGAACCGCCCACGGCTCCGGACCGACCCGTGCGGGACGTGGGACCGCACACGTCGTCGTGCGCGCCCCGGCCGGCAGGGCCTCAGTAGCGGCGGTTGATCCGCTGCTGGGCCGCGAAGTTCTCCGTCTCCAGACCCGTCTGCCCCTTGGTCGACGAGAGCTGCCACGGCACCGACGCCACGACGACGCCCGGCGTGAACAGCAGCCGTCCCTTGAGCCGCAGCGCGCTCTGGTTGTGCAGCAGGTGCTCCCACCAGTGCCCGACGACGTACTCCGGGATGTAGACCACCACGAGGTCGCGCGGGCTCTCCCGACGGATCGAGCGCACGTACGACAGGATCGGCCGCGTGATCTCCCGGTACGGGGAGTCGAGGACCCGCAGCGGGACCGGGAGGTCGAGGGCCTCCCACTCGGCCGTGAACTCGGCGACCTCGTCCGGGTCCACACCCACCGTCACGGCCTCCAGCACGGACGGGCGCGAGGCCCGCGCGTAGGCGAGGGCCCGCATCGTGGGCTTGTGCAGCTTGGAGACCAGGACGAGCGCGTGGACCCTGCTCGGCAGCGCGCGCGCCGCCGCCGGGTCCTCGCCCAGCGTGAGCTCCTCGCTCACCGAGTCGTAGTGCTTGCGGATCGCGCGCATGAGCACGAACACCACGGCCATCGCGAGGATCGCGATCCACGCACCGTGCGTGAACTTGGTCAGCAGCACGATGATCAGGACCGTGCCCGTCATGGCGAAGCCGATCGTGTTGACGACGCGGGACCGCTTCATCTTGGTGCGGAAGCGCGGGTCGGGGACCGTGCGCAGCTCCCTGGTCCAGTGCTTGATCATGCCCAGCTGCGAGAGCGTGAAGGACACGAAGACACCCACGATGTAGAGCTGGATCAACCGGGTCACCTGCGCGTCGAAGGCCCAGATGAGGGCGATCGCCGTGACAGCCAGCGTCACGATGCCGTTCGAGAACGCGAGCCGGTCGCCCCGGGTGTGGAGCTGACGCGGCAGGTAGCCGTCCTTGGCGAGGATCGACCCGAGCACCGGGAACCCGTTGAAGGCCGTGTTGGCCGCGAGCACCAGGATGAGGCCCGTCACGGCCGCCACGAAGTAGAAGGCGATCGGGAAGCCCTCGAAGACGACCTGGGTGATCTGCCCGAGCACGGGGTCCTGGACGAACCCCTCCGGCACCGGCTGACCGTCGATCGTGAGCTGCTCGGGCGGGTTCTCGGCGAAGTGCACGCCGGTCTTCTGCGCGAGGAAGAGGATCGTCATGATCATGAACGCCGAGATGCCGCCCAGCAGGGCCAGCGTCGTGGCCGCGTTGCGGGACTTGGGCTTCTTGAACGCCGGCACCCCGTTGCTGATCGCCTCGACGCCCGTGAGCGCGGCACAGCCGGACGCGAACGCCCGGGCCACCAGGAACGCGCCCGCGATCCCGGTCAACCCCTGGTCGAAGTGGCTCTCCGCGACGAGCTCGTAGGTCGAGCTCTCGGCCATGGGCAGGGTCCCCGTGGCGTACCGGACGAACCCGACCACGGCCGTCATCCCGACCGCGAGCATGAACAGGTAGACCGGGATCGCGAAGAACGACCCCGACTCCTTGACCCCGCGCAGGTTGATCAGCGTGAGCAGGACGACGAGCCCGATCGCGAACGAGGCCTCGTGGCCCCGCAGGAACGGCAGGGCGGCCGCCGCGTACTGCGCCCCCGATGAGATCGACACCGCCACCGTGAGCACGTAGTCGACCATGAGGGCCGAGGCGACGCCGACGCCCGCCGTCGGGCCGAGGTTGACCGTCGCGACCTCGTAGTCCCCACCGCCCGACGGGTAGGCGTGCACGTTCTGCCGGTAGGAGGCGACCACGGTCAGCAGCACGACGACGACCGCGAGCCCCACCCAGGGGGAGATCGTGGTCGCGGCGAGCCCCGCGATCGAGAGGGTCAGGAGGATCTCGTCGGGCGCGTAGGCGACCGAGGAGAGCGCGTCCGAGGCGAACACCGGGAGCGCGATACGCTTCGGCAGCAGGGTGTGCCCCAAGTCGTCGCTGCGGACGGGGCGTCCGAGCAGCAGGCGCTTGGCGGCATCAGCGATATCCGACACGTTGGCCCATGCTAGGCCCTCCAGGTGCTCGCGGCCCCTCCGCGTGCCCGACGGATCTCGGCGCGCCCCTCGAGGCGCCGTCGTCCGGGCGCCGTCGGGCAGCGCGGTCCGCCCCCGGAGCACCCGCGCCCGCGCCGCGCCCGGACCGGGTACCTGCGTCGGACCCGCGCGCGGTAGCGTTTCGCTCGTGCACTTCGTGATCATGGGATGTGGCCGGGTCGGCGCCACCCTCGCCCAGTCTCTCGAGAACCGCGGCCACTCCGTCGCCGTGGTCGACCAGAACCCCGACGCCTTCCGACGGCTGTCCGCAGAGTTCTCCGGCAAGAAGGTGACCGGCCTGGGCTTCGACCGGGACACCCTGGTCCAGGCGGGGATCGAGGACGCGTACGCGTTCGCCGCCGTCTCCGACGGGGACAACTCGAACATCCTCGCGGCCCGCGTCGTCCGCGAGACCTACGGGGTCGACAACGTCGTGGCCCGCATCTACGACCCGCACCGTGCCGAGATCTACCAGCGTCTCGGCATCCCGACCGTGGCGACCGTCCGCTGGACGTCGGACCAGGTCCTGCGTCGCCTGCTCCCGCTCGGCGCGACCGACGAGTACCGCGACCCCTCGGGACAGGTCCGGCTCGCGCAGACCGACTTCCACCCCGGGTGGGTCGGTCGTTCCGTGGCCACCATCGAGGCCGCGACCTCCGCGCGCGTCGCGTTCCTGGGGCGGTTCGGCGAGGGCGTCCTCGCGACCCCCACGACCGTCCTGCAGGAGAACGACGTGCTGCACGTCCTCATGCGTGCGGCAGACGCCCCCACGGTCGAGCGCCTCCTGACGCACGCCCCGAAGCTCGAGGAGAACTGATGCACGTCGTCATCGTCGGAGCCGGGTCGGTGGGGCGCTCGATCGCGCGCGAGCTGCTCAGCCACGACCACGAGGTCATGATCATCGACAAGCAGCCTGCCGCGATGCGCGTCGCGCAGGTCGCCGACGCCGACTGGCTCCTCGCGGACGCGTGCGAGCTCCCGACCCTGGCGGAGGCCAAGGTCGACGAGTGCGACGTCATCGTCGCGGCCACGGGCGACGACAAGGTCAACCTCGTCGTCTCGCTCCTGGCCAAGACCGAGTTCGGCGTGCCCCGCACCGTCGCCCGCGTGAACAACCCCAAGAACGAGTGGATGTTCGACGAGTCGTGGGGCGTCGACGTCGCCGTCTCGACGCCGCGCATCATGACGTCCATGGTCGAGGAGGCCGTCGCCGTCGGGGACCTCGTGCGGATCTTCACGTTCCACCAGTCGGGGGCGGACATCCTCGAGCTGACGCTGCCCCCCGACTCGCCGCTCATCGGCACGCGCGTCGGTCAGGTGCCGTGGCCCCAGGACACCGTCCTCGCCGCGATCGTGCGCGGGACGCAGCCCATCGCGCCGAGCATCGACGACACGCTCGAGGTGGGCGACGAGCTGCTCATCGTGACCGGGCGCGACGTCGACGAGGCAGAGCTCCTGCGGGTCCTGGTCGACGCGTCGCCCGACGGGGGGAACGGGATCGTCGACGAGACGACGGGTCTTCCCGTCTGAGGGGCTCAGCCCGCCCCAGGGTCAGGCGGCCCCCGGCCCGGCAGGGGCCGCCGTGTGCGGGCGGCGGACCAGCAGCCAGGTCGCCCAGAGGGTCAGGGCCCACAACGGGATGCCCATGACGAGGCGGGCCGTGCCCAGCCAGGCGATCGCGTCCTCGCCGGCCACGAACAGCGGCACCTGGACGGCCAGGCGCAGGGCGAACATGCCGACCCACAACCAGGTCGCGAGCGCGTACCGGCGCATGAGCGCCGCGTCCCCGCGCCAGCGGTCGGCCCAGGCACGGAACGCACCGGGAGCGGGGTCGGTCTGCTCGCCGCCCGGCGCAGCCTCGTCCGAGGCCTCAGGACCGTACGGAGCCTCGTCGGCCGCGACCGCGGCCTTGACCTTGTCGCCGTCCGTCCAGCCGCTGCGCAGCCCCTCGACGACCAGCCCGACCACGGGCCACCGCACGAGCACGGAGACGGTCATCGCGACCAGGTAGGCAGCGTTCGTGAGCAGACCGGCCGCGTAGTAGTTCTGCGCCTCGCCCGACCGCCACGCCCACAGCACGCCGATCGCGACGCCCAGGAACCCGCCGAACGCCTGCGTGATCGGGGTGCGCTGCACCAGTCGCGCCGCGACGGCGACGAGCGCCACCGCGACCGAGGCGATCAGCGCGGGGCGCAGCGTGTTGCCCGTCGCGATGAACACGACCACGAACACGAGACCCGGCGCCATGGACTCCACGAGCCCCCGGACCCCGCCGATGGTCTCCGCGAGCGAGAAGGACTCCCCCGCCAGGGAACGGACGCCCCGGGCCGACCCCTCGTCCGGGGGGACGACGTCGTCGACGACGTCCGCGACCTCCTCGACCTCTCGGGAGAGCGGGTCCGGCGACGGGTGGGCCTCGTGCGTCATGTCGTCTCTCTCGCCTGCGGGGTCGGGGTGGGTCACGGGCTCACTCGCCTGCGCGCGGGCGCAGCTCGTAGCGGGGGTTGAACATGGTGCGCCGGCCGGCGATCTCGCAGACCAGTCCTTCGACGCGGACCCGACGCCCGGGCTCGACCCCCGCGATCTGGCGACGCCCGAGCCAGACCAGGTCGAGCGAACCCGACCCGTCGTAGAGCTCGGCCTCGACCGTGGGGACACCCTCTCGCGGGCGCAGGATGACCGACCGCATGACGCCCGAGACAGTCGCACGCTTGCGGTTCGCGAGGTCCGAGACCGCGGAGCAGCCCACCTGGCTGGCCGAGTCGAGCCGCTCCTCGTCCGCCGTGAGCTCTTCCTGGGAGGCCAGCACCGAGTGCAGGGCCTGGCGCAGCGTCACGGCGGTCAACGCCTCTCGGTGATCTCCGGCCCGCGGGTCAGCGGGTCGAAGGTGGGGAGCGACGGGGCGGCCCCCTCCGGGGCTGCGACCGCAGGACGCGGTGCCTGTCCCGGCAGGTGCATCGCGAGCAGGTCACGAGGCGGGCGGGCGTTCTGGTCCCGGACCACGACGATGTTCGCGAAGACGGACTCGAGGAGCCTGGCGGCCTCCGGGTCCACCGCCGCCTTGCCCGTCAGGACGCCCCGCAGGAACCAGCGCGGGCCGTCGACCCCGACGAACCGGGCGGCACGGAAGCCCTTCTGACCGTCGGGTCCCGTGGCCGGGAGCTTCGCGAGCAGCTCGCGACCGAACGTGCCGGGGATGTCGTCGACCGTCCCGCCCTGCTGGCGCACGGACTCGGCGATCTCCTCACGGATCTCGTCCCAGATGCCCATGGTGCGCGGCGCGGCGAACGCCTGGATCTGCAGCGCGGAGCCGTTGACCGCGACCGCGGCCCCCGTGATCTTCTGCGTCTTCTTGTCCACCTCCATGCGCAGCTCCATGCCCGGGACTCCCGGCAGCCAGATGGCACCGAGGTCCGCACGAGCACCGAGCTCGCTCACCTGCGAGGAGTCGAACGGGCCGCGGGCACCCGTGGGAGGAGCGACCGGAGCCGGAGCGGCCGGGGACCCGTCCGCGGCAGCGGAGGTCTCCTCGGTCCCGGAGCCCTCGGCGACGACCGCCTCGTCGCTCGACTTCTGCGACGCACTACGCCGGAACAAACCCACGGACGCTCTCCTTCAGCTCTTCACCGCGTCGACCATCGACCACGGCTCGTTCGGACGGTCGGACCGCCCTGCTCCTACCACCCTAGACCGCTGCGCGGGCCTCGTGGCCGTCGTCGGCCACGGGCGAACACTGCGGACGCACCGGTCTCAGGGCGCCGCGACCCACCCGCCGCTCGACCCGAACCCGCCCTCTCCGCGGTGCGAGCCGGGCAGCCGCTCGGCCTGGAGGAAGCGGGCGTGCTCGACCTTCTGGATCACGAGCTGCGCGACGCGGTCCCCGCGGTGCAGCACCACCGGGACCGACGGGTCCGTGTTGTGGAGGATCACCTTGATCTCGCCGCGGTAGCCCGCGTCGACGGTCCCGGGCGCGTTGACGATCGTCAGGCCGTGCCGGGCGGCGAGGCCCGAGCGCGGGTGCACGAACGCCGCGTAGCCGTCGGGCAGCGCGATCGCGAGCCCCGTCGGGACGGTCGCGCGCCCCTGCGGGGCGATCTCCACGTCGACGGTCGTCACGAGGTCGGCACCGGCGTCACCCGGGTGGGCGTAGGCCGGCACCGGGGTCACGTCGTCGAGGAGCTGGACCAGCACCTGCACGTCGCCCGGACGGGCGGGCACGGGTTCGAGGGCGGTCGGGGCCGCCGGTTCGTCGATGGGCACCCGCAGAGCCTAGTGCTCGCCAGGCGGACCTGCGAACAACGGCACCGCGGCACGCCGCCGGGCCGGCGCGCAGGTCGCACGACTTCGGCGCGGACCCTCGCCCGACGCCCCGTGGCCACGTCGCCCCGCGAACCGCCGGGACGGCGACGACCACCCTCGCAGGACCTGGGATGATGGGCTCATGCCTCAGCCTGCGCCTGCCTACAGCGAACGCCTGCTCCCCGGACCGGGCGGCTGGTCCGCCGCCGCCGCCTTCGCCGTCGTCCTCGGTGTGGCGCTGTGGCCGGTCGACGACGTGCTGTCGATCAGCACGGGGCTCGTCGCCCTGGTCGTCCTCGTCGTGCTCGCCTGGTGGACCTCCCCCGTCGTCTCGGTCGGGACCGGCCCCGACGGGCAGCCCGTGCTGCGCGCCGGACGTGCCACGATCCCGACGTCGCTCCTCGGGGACGTCACGGTGCTCGACCGCGCGGCCATGACGCGCGAGCTCGGCCCCTCTCTCGACGCACGCGCCTACGTGTGCCTGCGGGCCTGGGCGCGGACCGGGGTGCGCGTCGAGCTCGACGACCCGGCCGACCCCACCCCGTACTGGCTCGTGTCCTCGCGCCACGCGTCCGACCTCGCCGCGGCGCTGGTCGCCGCGGGCGCGGCGAGCGCGTCGGCGGGCGGCGCCGGGACCGCAGGCAGCAGCCCCGACACCGGGCGCCCGGACCTCCCCTGACCGCTCCCGGACGCGCGGACGGGGGCCCCCCCCCGCGGGGGGGGCGCCCGTCCGTCGTTGGGGCTCAGGCCGTCAGGCCGCGCACTCCGAGCAGATCTGCTGCCCGTTCTTCTCGTACGCGAGCTGGCTGCGGTGGTGCACGAGGAAGCAGCTCGAGCAGGTGAACTCGTCAGCCTGTCGAGGCAGCACGCGGACCGAGAGCTCTTCGCCGGAGAGGTCCGCGCCCGGGAGCTCGAACCCTTCCGCTGCTTCGGTCTCGTCTTCGTCCACAACGCCCGAGCTCTTGTCGGAGCGACGGGCCTGCAGCTCTTGGATCGAGTCCTCGCTGAGATCCTCTTCGCTCTTGCGGGGGGCGTCGTAGTCAGTTGCCATCTGTGGGGTCACACTCCGGAACGTCGTGGGTCGAACATGGGGGTCGTTCGGTCCGGCGAAGGCCGTCGAACAGGCACTCCGTAGGACGCGCAATCTGGACGTCCTGACTGGTGTACGCGGTGTAATGCTCTGCTACCGAGAATTGTTCCCGGTGGCGAACGGATTCTGCACCATTTACCGCGCGGGCGCACCCTCAGCCTCGGGTGTTCCTCGTCACCCTCGTGACGATCCCGACGATCCGCTCATCGGCCCACGTCGGAATCCGCTCCTGCGGCCTCCAGCAGCGCGACCAGCGAAGACACCGACTGCGGGGCCCCGGCGACCGTCATCTCCGCCCCGGCGGCGCGCCCGCGCAGGCCGGTCACTGCGGCCCCGGCCTCCTGGGCCACGAGCGCCCCGGCAGCCAGGTCCCAGGGGTTCAGGCCGCGCTCGTAGTACAGGTCCAGGCTGCCGGACGCGACCAGGCACAGGTCGATCGCGGCCGAGCCGAGGCGACGGATGTCGCGCACCTCCGGGAGCACCTCCACGAGCACCTGCGCCTGGCGCCGCCGGCGGTCCGCGTCGTACCCGAAGCCCGTCCCGACGAGCGACGTCGCGAGCGGGCCCGCGGGGTTGACCGCCACGGGCTCGCCGTCGAGCGTCGCCCCCTCCCCACGTCCGGCGGTCCAGGTCCGGTCGTCGACGACCGAGTGCACCGCGCCGGCGAGCGCGGTCCACCGCTCCGGGTCGGGCGGTCCCGCGACCACGGCCACCGAGATCGCGTAGGACGCCACGGAGTACAGGTAGTTGACGGTGCCGTCGATCGGGTCGATGACCCACGTCAGGCCGGACGTCCCGGCGGACGCCCCCTCCTCCTCGCCCAGGATCGCGTCGTCGGGACGCTCCCGGGCGATGATCCGGCGCAGCAGGGCCTCGGACTCGGCGTCCATCGCCGTCACGACGTCGACCGCGCTCGACTTGGTCGCCGCCACCTCGACGCGCTCGGGCCGGCCGTCGCGCACGAGCGCCCCGGCCTCCCGGGCCATGCGCTCGGCGAGAGCGCGCAGCCCCGCGATCGTGACGTCGTCGGGCAGGCGCAGGTCGTCGCTGAAGGTGCTCACGCCTCACATCCTGCCCGATCCCGCTCCTCCTCGACGCCCCGACCACGGCCCCGGGACCGTCCACCCCAGGCGCAGCGAGATCAGCCGGAAGCCGAAGATCAGCGCGATCGTCGCGAGCTGGCTCCACAGCGTGAGCCACCCCTGGGTCCACAGCACCGCAGTGATCGACGCGCCCACGAGAGCCGGGACCGCGTACAGCTGCCGGTCCTGCAGGATGAGCGGGGACTCGCTCGTGAGCAGGTCGCGCAGGATCCCTCCCCCGATCCCGGTCAGGGTCCCGACGATGATCGCCGCCATCATGCCCACGCCGTACTCGAGGCCCTTGGTCGTGCCGACGATCACGAAGAGCGCGAGCGCCCCGGCGTCGAGCACCACGATGCCCCGCCGCATCCGTTCGAGGCGCGGGTGGAAGAAGTAGATGACGCCGCCCGCCGCCAGCGCCGCGACCACCAGGCGCCAGCTCGAGATCCCCACGGGAGGCGTCGCACCGATCATCACGTCGCGCAGGATCCCGCCGCCCAGGCCCGTCGCCCAGGCGAGCACGAGGACCCCGAAGATGTCGAAGGACTTGCGGATCGCGGACAGCCCGCCGGACAGAGCGGCGCAGAACACGGCGCCCAGCTCGAGGGCGTCGTACATGGGGAACTCGATCACGGGGAGAATCATCCCAGCAGACCCCGGAACGCGGCACACCGAGCCGCCTGCGCCGCGTGGGCTCACCGGGATGGCACTCTCGGGAGTGCAGGCCCACCGGCGACGAGCCGGTCTGCACGGCGTTGGAGGATTCATGAACGAGCTCGAGCTGGTGAGGTTGCACGAGGACGGGGAGACCCTCGTCCTCGCCGGGGCGGACGGCGCGCGGTTCACCCTGCCCATCGACGACGCGCTGCGCGCCGCGGTGCGCAGCGACCGCACCCAGCTCGAACAGCTGCGCGCCCAGGCTCCCGGGGTCCTCCCGGTGCGCGAGATCCAGTCCCAGCTCCGGGCGGGGCACAGTGCGCGGGAGGTCGCCGAGAAGGCGGGGATCCCGATCGAGCAGGTGCGCCGCTTCGAGGGGCCCGTGCTCGCCGAGCAGGAGTTCGTCGTCGAGCAGGTGCGCAAGAACCGGCTGGGCCACGACGAGGACTCGCCCACGCTGGGCGAGATGGTCACCGAACGCCTGACCGCCCGCGGCGTCGAGCCCGAGGACGTCGAGTGGTCCGCCGCCCGCCCTCACGGCGGGGCATGGACCGTCACGGCGCTCTTCCTCATCGGTGACCGCGCACGCAGCGCCCGGTGGTCGTACGACCCGCAGGCGCGCTCGCTGCACGCGCTCGAGGACGAGGCCCGCTGGTTGTCGGGCACGGCTCCGGAGGACGAGCCCGCCCGAGGCGTGCGCGGGGCCATCTTCGACCACGCGGCACGCGGCGGCGGGCAGGCCACGTCGGCGGCGTCGGCGGAACGGTCCGGGGCACGCGAGGCCGGGCCTGAGGGACGAGGCCGGGAGGACGACGGCGCCCGGGGCGTCGAGCCCCTCCCCCTGCACGACGAGACGACCTCGATCCTCGACGACCTCAGCCTGCGCCGCGGGGTGCGCCAGCACCGCGACGACGAGCCCTCCCTCTTCGAGGGCTTCGGCCCTCCCCAGACGTTCGACCTGGGCCAGGGCGCGTCGCGTCGCGACACCCCCCGCGCGGAGGAGGAGCCCGAGGGCGCCAAGGTCTTCACCCTGGGCCAGGGACCCCGCCAGGGCTCGCACCGCGGGCCCGACGACGGCGCTCACCCCTCGCGGTCGGGGCACCGGGAGCCGTCAGCAGGCAGGGACGACCCCCGTGACGCCTCCGAGGAGCCTCCCGACCAGGAGGCCCGGGAGAACCACCCCGCCGGGTCGGGCCGCACCGCGGACAGCCCCTCCGGGCACGCGGACCGGGAGCCCGGCTCCGACACCGAGCACGGAGATGCCCAGGCGCCGGTCGGCACCGTGCGCGCCGGCCGCGACGCGCCCGGCGACCGAGGAGAGCAGTCCCGTCACGGGGCCGAGCCCCGCCGCAGCGGGCGCAAGCCTCGGGCGAGCGTGCCCAGCTGGGACGAGATCGTGTTCGGCGCCAAGCCCGAGCACTGACCCGCCCGCCCCGCCTCAGGCGGCGCCGGGGTCGGACGGGAGGTCGAGGGTCAGGGCGTCGGCCGGCATCGAGCGAAGCCTCGCCGAGACGGACGTCATGCGCCGCATGTGGTGCCGCCGGCACAGGACCTCGTACGCGATCTCGCTCGCGCTGTCGGTGTCGCCCACCACGACCTGCTCGCCCTCGACGACCATCCAGCCGTCGACCGTGCGCGCGTTGTGCGTCGCGCGCGCCCCGCACCAGCACAACGCCTGCACCTGGAGCACCTCGACGCGGTCCGCGAGCTCGATCAGCCGCGCGGACCCCGGGAAGAGGTGGCTGCGGAAGTCCGCGGTGATGCCGAACGCGAAGACGTCGATCTCGACCTCGTCGACGAGCCGCGCGAGCTGCTCGACCTGAGCGGTCGAGTAGAACTGGGCCTCGTCGCAGATCAGGTAGTCGACCGTCTCGCCGTGCCGCCGCGCGTCCACGACGAACGTCCAGAAGTCGGTCTCGTCGCGGACCTCGTGCGCGGCGACCTCGAGCCCGAGGCGCGACGAGAGGCGGTCGGTGCCGGCCCGGTCGTTGCGCGAGAACTTGAGCCCCGACCGACCGCGCGCCGCGTGGTTGTGGTCGAGCTGCAGGGCGAGGGTGGACTTGCCGCAGTCCATCGTGCCGGAGAAGAAGACCAGCTCTGCCACGGTCGTGGGCCTTTCGTGTTCGGGGTTCGGTCCGCTGCGGGGGCTCGGGCGCTCGGGTGGCGCTCGGGGGCGGCCGGGGCGGGTCGTGCTCGGGCGGGCGTGCTCAGGTGGTCGTGCTCAGGTGGTCGTCACGAGCAGCGGGACCTGCATCTCCGTGCGGGTCAGCGACCCGTGCACGCCCACGAGCTGCAGGGACGCCGCGGTCTGCGTGCGCGAGTCCACGACCGTGGCCCGTCCGCGCATCGCGACGACGACGTCGCCGATCATGGGCAGCACGTGCTCCGCGACGGGGCCGAACCAGCCGGCCGCGACGGCGTCCTCGCGCAGCGCCACGAGCGCCTCCTCCCCCAGGACGGCCGCCCAGCGCGCTGCGACGGCAGGCGCTTGGTCCCCGCGCGCGTACACGTGCACCGCGCGGGGCTCGCCGCCCACGAGCTCCACGCCGCGGGCCAGCTCCGGGGTCGTCGCGACGTCCCAGCGCTTCGAGCGGTCGACGTCCACCATGCCGTGGTCGGCCGTGACGAGCAGCAGGGTGCCGTGCGGCAGCGAACGGGCCAGACGACCGAGCTCGCGGTCGAGGTCCGAGAGCGCGTCGCCCCACTGCCGCGACCGCCAGCCGTGGTGGTGGCCGGCCTTGTCGACGTCTCCCCAGTAGAGGTACACGAGGCCGGGGGCGGTGAGCTCGAAGGCGACGGTGTCGACCCGGTCCGCGATGGACTCGGCCGCGAGGTAGCGGGCGCCGCGCAGTGCGGCCACGGTCATGCCCGAGCCCGCGAACCGGGCGGGCCCCACCGACGAGACCTCGACCCCCGCGGTGGCCAGGCGCTCGAGCACGGGGGGTTCCTGCTGGAGCTCGCGCGGCGCCGTCGCGCCCTCCCACGAGACCATGTTCGCGAGGCGCCCCGAGGTCGCGTCGCGCTGGGTGTAGCCCAGCATGCCCGTGCGGCCGGGAGAGGTGCCCGTCCCGAACGTGCCGATCGCCGCGGCGGTCGTGCTGGGAAAGCTCGACGTGAGGACGCGCGAAGAGCCGAGCAGCGAGCGCAGGAACGGCGCGTGGCCGGCACGCTCGCTGAGGTTCGCGTGGCCCAGGCCGTCGACGAGCACCACGCACACGCGGTCGGCGACGGGCAGACCGAGGTCCGTGCGGGCCTGGGTCGAGGCGGTCCCGGTCGCGGTCACGAGGTCCACGCCCAGGGCCCCCGCCGCACCGGGGAGCACCGAGCTCAGCGCGAGGCCGTCGTACCGGGGAGCGAGCAGACCGTCCGGGAGGACCTCCGGCACGACCGTCACCTGGTCGCCCGGCCCGTGCCGTGGGTCGTCGCGGTCGACAGGGCCCGGGCGAAGGCGAGCGCGTTGCGCACCGCGTCCCGGCCCTCGGCCTCGGCGCTCACGCGCACCACGATGTCGTCGGGCGTGATCTGGCCCGTGAGGCCGTGGTCGGCCTCGCAGCCGGGGTCCGGGCACTGCGCGGGCTCGAGGTCCACCCGGGAGACGGCCCCCCAGCCGATGGCCAGGGTCACCTCGATGGGCGGCGTGCCGCTGCGGTGCTTCTCCGGGTCCAGGACCACGTGGGACAGCGAGACCGAGCGGAGCTCGGAGATCGGCACGGACTCGGTCGTCGCGGCGGCCGAGGCGGACGGGTTCTCGCTGTCGGCGGGATGGTCGTCGACGTGCGCGGTGATGAGCCGGGTCGGTGTCAGGACCAGGACCGTCAGGTGGCGGCGGACCTCGACGTCGAACGTGGTCTCGACGTAGACCAGGTGGGACACGAGGTCCTCGTCCGCGATCGCGACGTCGAGGACGTCCTGCACGAGCTCGGGGTAGTAGCCGGCGCGGCGCAGCTGGGAGGTCAGGTCGGTCCGGGAGGGAGATTCAGCAGATGGCACCCGGGCATTCTCCCACCGCGCGGTGCGGCGGTGCCAGCCCGCTCCGCCCGCACCGCGCGCTCAGCCCGGGAGAGCGCGCCGCAGCGCGTCGGCTCGCTGCGCCCCGGCCACCTGGACGCGCGCGCTGAGCACCGCCGCTCCGTGCTCGGCGACCACGACGGGGTAGAGCTCGACGCTGCGCAGCTCGGGCAGCTCGTCGGCCATGAGGGACATGCGCGCGAGCAGGTCCTCGAGCGCCGCGGTGTCCGCGACGGGCGCCCCCATGTACCCGAAGAGGCGGGGCGCGGCGCGGACGGACCGGACCATCGCGGCGATGTCCGTGTCCGTGAGCGGCGGCACGCCGTAGCTCACGTCGCCCAGCAGGTCGACCGCGTCGCCCGCGAGGCCGAACGACACCACGGGGCCGAACAGCTGGTCCTCGGTCGAGCGCACGACGCACGCGACCCCTGCGTCGGCCATGCGCTGGACCTCGAAGGGTGCGGGTCCGGCGACCTGCCCGTCGGGGTCGTCCCCGGGCTGGGCCGGGGCCGCGCGGCCGGGGGTCGGCAGCACGGCGGCGAGGGCCGCACGCATCTGGTCGACGTCGTCGCGCAGCTCGTCCTCGTCACCGATGTCGAGGCGCACCCCACCGAGGTCCGCGCGGTGACGGAGGGACTCGGCCGTGCTCTTGAGCGCGACGGGCCAGCCGATCTCGTGCGCCGCGGCCACGGCCTCGTCGGCCGTGCGCACGCGGCGCGAGGGCCACAGCTCGATGCCGTACGCCGCGAGGAGCTCCGACGCGGTCTGCGCGTCGAGGTCGACCACGGTGTCCCCGGCGAGGGCTCCCTCGACGATCGCGCGGGCCCGGTCCGAGTCGACGCCGGGGGGCCGGTCGACCGTGCCGTGGTCGGCCTCGCGCCACCGTGCGTAGCCCACCACCGCGCCGACGGCCGCGACTGCGTCCTCCGGGGTCGAGTAGGCGGGCACGTGGACGCGCGGGCCGTCGGGGTCCGCGGGGTCGGGCGCGCTGAGCTCGTCCGCGAGGCCGTGCAGCCCCAGGACGCTCGCGACCGTGGTGCGCCCGCTCGCCGCCGCCGCACGGGCCACGGCCCGGGCGACCGTGCCGACGCGGGGGCGCACCGTGGGGACGTGCACCGCGACCACGACGTCGCACGCGTCCGGTGCGTAGAGCGCCGCGACCGCGGTGTCGACCTGCTCGTCGTCGGCGTCCTCCGGCAGGAAGGTCGACCGGTCGGAGACCACGAGCCCCGCGGAGACCACGGCTTCCGCGACGAGCGCGGTCAGCGCGGCCGACGACGCGAGGATCCCGATGCGGCGCCCGGACGGCAGCGGCTGGTTCGCGAGGAGCTGGGCGATGTCGACGAGGTGGTGCGTGTTGTCGGCGTGGATCACGCCGGACTGGCGCAGCATCTCGTCGAGCGTGCGCCGCGGGGCGCGGGTCGAACGGACCGCGTGCCCGGGCGGCACGACCTGCCCCGATCGTCCGGCGGTCACGACCACGACGGGCTTGACGGAGGCCAGCCGACGGGCGATCCGGGAGAACTTGCGCGGGTTGCCGATCGACTCGAGGTACAGGCACACGACCGAGGTCTCCGGGTCGTCCTGCCAGAACTGCATGAGGTCGTTGCCCGACACGTCCGCGCGGTGCCCGGCGGACACGAACGACGAGATGCCGATGCCGCGGCGCAGCGCCGTCGCGAGCAGCGTCACGGCCGTGGGCGCGGACTGGCAGAAGATCCCGATGCTGCCCGCAGGAGGCACGACCTCCGCGAGGCTCGCGTTGAGCCGGTGCCCCGGGTGCGTCGTCAGGAGGCCGTACGTCGCGGGGCCCACGACGCGCATGCCCGCGGTGTGCGCGGTGCGCAGGAGGTCGCGCTGGAGCGCCAGACCGTCCGGCCCGGTCTCGGCGAAGCCCGCGGAGAGCACGACGACGGCGCGCACCCCCAGGCGTTCGAGCTCGGCCGTGGCGGCGATCGCCTCGCGCGGCGGCAGGGCGAGGAGCGCGAGGTCCACGGGTCCGGGGACGTCCGCGATGCCGGCCCGGTGACGGACGGCGGGGAGCGGCTCGTCGTCGAGCTCGGCGACCGGCTCCTCGACCGGGGCCGTGGCCGTACCCACCACCTCGAACGTCGCGTCGCCGGGGTCGGCCAGCGCGTTGGCGAGCACGCGCTCGGCCAGGAGCCGGTCCGCGGTGCCGGGCGCCGCCGTCGGGCCGGGGCCCACGAGCAGGACCCGGCGTGCCGTGAGCAGGCCGTGCATGGACCGTGCCTCCGCACGGTGCTCCCGGTCCGCCATGACCTCCCGCGAGCGGTCCGTCGGGTCGAGGTCGACGCTCACTGCCACGATGCCGTCGTCGACGTGCTGGCTCACCACGTAGCCGGCCTCCTGGAAGACCGCGAGCATCTTGCCGTTCTGCGGCAGGACCTCGGCCGTGAACCGGCGCACGCCCCGCTCGCGGGCCGCGGCGGCCAGGTGCTCGAGGAGAACCGACCCGAGCCCGCGCCCCTGCTCGGCGTCGGCGATGTTGAACGCGACCTCGGCCTCGTGCGGCGTGACCTTGTCGAAGCGCGCGACGCCGATGATGTCCTCGCGCAGGTCCTCCCCCACGCGCTTGACCGCGACGAGCGCCACCCGCTCGGAGTGGTCGACGACCGTGAAGCGCCGCAGGTCGCGGTCGGAGAGCCGCTCGATGTTCGCGAAGAAGCGCAGGTACGTCGAGCGCTCGCTCTGCCCCATGTGGAAGCGTTGGAGCGCGTCCGCGTCGGAGGGCCGGATGGGACGGACGTGGGTCGTGGTGCCGTCCCGCAGCACGACGTCGGCCTCCCACTCGACCGGGTACTCGGCCGACCGCGGTGTCGGGCCTGGTCCGGCCGGGACGTCGTGTCCGTTCACCCGGCCTAGGCTACTGGTCGGCGAGCACGCTGGTCGGCGGCACGCCCGGCACGCGGGAGAATGTGAGGCCGGATGTCGGTGCCCCGCGCTACCGTTCGCCGACGAGCGCGCGTGCCCGGCCGTCCGACCGGCCGGCAGCGCGCCGGCCGCCCCGCCCGACCCATCGACCCGCAGGAGCCCGACGACCCATGGCGCGCAGACCGTCCGCCTCGAAAGCCCCGCTCGACCCGAGCGAGGTCCACGAGAAGATCATCGACATCGACGTCACGACGGAGATGGAGGGGTCTTTCCTCGAGTACGCGTACTCGGTCATCTACGCCCGCGCCCTGCCGGACGCGCGCGACGGGCTCAAGCCCGTGCAGCGCCGCATCCTGTTCCAGATGTCCGACATGGGCCTGCGCCCGGACCGGGGCCACGTGAAGTCGGCGCGCGTCGTCGGCGAGGTCATGGGCAAGCTGCACCCGCACGGCGACACCGCGATCTACGACGCCCTGGTCCGCCTGGCCCAGCCGTTCTCGCTGCGCCTGCCCCTCGTCGACGGGCACGGCAACTTCGGGTCGCTCGACGACGGTCCTGCCGCCCCGCGGTACACCGAGGCCCGGCTCGCGAGCGCCGCGATGGCCATGACGGTCGGGCTCGACGAGGACGTCGTCGACTTCATCCCCAACTACGACAACAAGCTGACCCAGCCCGAGGTCCTGCCCTCGGCGATCCCCAACCTGCTCGTCAACGGCGCCGCGGGCATCGCGGTCGGCATGGCGACCAACATGGCCCCGCACAACCTGGTCGAGGTCGTCGCCGCTGCCCAGCACCTCATCAAGCACCCGAACGCGGACCTCGACGCGCTCATGCGCTTCATCCCCGGGCCGGACCTGCCGGGCGGCGGCAAGATCGTGGGCCTCGACGGCATCCGCGACGCCTACCGCACGGGCCGCGGCTCGTTCCGCACCCGGGCCACGGCCCGCATCGAGAACATCACGGCCAAGCGCAAGGGCATCGTCTTCACCGAGCTCCCCTACCTGGTGGGCCCCGAGAAGGTCATCGAGAAGATCGCCGAGGGCGTGAAGTCCAAGAAGCTCGTGGGCATCACCAACGCGACCGACCTCACCGACCGCGCCCACGGGCTGCGCCTCGTCGTGGAGATCAAGACGGGCTTCAACCCCGAGGCCGTGCTCGAGCAGCTCTACAAGGTCACGCCCCTCGAGGACTCGTTCGGCATCAACAACGTCGCGCTCGTCGACGGCCAGCCCCGCACGCTGGGTCTGCGCGAGCTGCTCACGGTCTGGGTCGACCACCGCATCGACGTCGTGCGCCGCCGTTCGTCGTACCGCCTCGCCAAGCGCAAGGAACGCCTGCACCTGGTCGAGGGCCTGCTGCTCGCGATCGTCGACATCGACGAGGTCATCCAGGTCATCCGCTCGAGCGACGACACGGACACGGCCCGCACCCGCCTGCGCGAGGTCTTCGACCTCTCCGAGCCCCAGGCCGAGTACATCCTCGAGCTGCGCCTGCGCCGCCTGACCAAGTTCTCGCGCCTCGAGCTCGAGAAGGAGCAGGAGGCGCTGCGCCTCGAGATCGCTCAGCTCGAGGAGATCCTGGGCGACGACGCCAAGCTCCGCGCGGTCGTCTCGGCGGAGATGAAGGAGGTCGCGAAGGTCTTCGGCACCCCGCGCCGCACCATCCTCCTCGAGTCCGCGGGCGCCTCCCCCACGTCCGCGCAGGGCGTGCTGGGCACCGTCTCGGCCGTGCCGCTCGAGGTCGAGGACACCCCGTGCTGGGCGCTGCTGTCCGCGACCGGGCTGCTGGCCCGCACGGGCGACGCGACCGAGCCCGGGACCGGCGGGCACCGCCACTCGCACGACGCCCTGAGCGGCGCGGTGCTCGCGAGCGTGCGCAGCGACGTCGGGCTCGTGACGAGCGCAGGACGGATCGTGCGGCTCTCGGTGCTCGACCTGCCCGCGCTCCCGCCGACCGACGGCGCCCCCAGCCTGTCCGGTGGGGTGCCCCTGAGCGAGATCGTGAGCCTCGAGGCGGGCGAGAAGCCCCTGACGATCGTGTCGCTCGACCCCGACGCGCCGACCCTCGCCCTCGGGACCGCGGGCGGGGTCGTCAAGCGGGTCATCGCGGGCGACATGCCGACCAACCGGGACGCCTGGGAGGTCATCTCCCTCAAGGAGGGCGACCGCGTCGTCGGGGCCGCCCCCGTGACGGACCAGGACGAGCTCGTGTTCGTGAGCTCCGACGCGAGCCTGCTGCACTTCGACGCGTCCGCGGTCCGTCCGCAGGGGCGCAGCGCGGCCGGGATGGCCGGCATCAAGCTCGCCGCGGGGCAGCAGGTCACGTTCTTCGGCGTGATCGACGCCGCGAGCCGCGACCTCATGACCGTCGTGACGGTCGCAGGCTCCGCCGACGCCCTGCCCGGGACGCAGGCCGGGTCCGGCAAGGTCACGCCCTACGAGCTCTACCCCGGCAAGGGCCGGGCCACGGGCGGCGTCCGCGCCCACCGCTTCCTCAAGGGCGAGGACACCCTGATCCTCGCCTGGGTGGGTCGCGGGCCGGGCCGGGCCGTGGGGTCCGCGGGTCAGCCCGTCGACCTCCCTGCCGTGGACCAGCGCCGCGACGGCTCGGGCGCACCGCTCGAGGCGCCGATCACCGCGATCGGCATCGGCTGACCGGTCCCGCGGCGGAGCAGCCCGCCGACGCACCGACGGCCGTGGGGCCGACCG
>NZ_JAMXIO010000018.1:0-86761 GCF_059651515.1 Oerskovia sp. 140933 | reverse complement strand
GGTCGACTGACACCCATCGAATACGAGACGATCAACACCCCTCAGGTCGCACTCGCCGCCTGAGACCATCTGACACCTATCCGTGCAGCAGACCCTGTCGCTGTTGGCGCAGCGGCACCCCTTTTGCGTTCTCACGCAGGCCCTGCCGCCCACAATGGGCGGTCCAGCGATCGTAGACCCGCGCACCCCAACCCGTACAGACATGTTCCGCACGAAATCTCGATACCATCAACAGAATCCACCACCCCCGCGCTTGCTGGGAACCGTCCAGTACAGAAACATGAACCACTCGCGCCGGGAAAGAATCGCACGCACAACCCGTTGAAAGTGTGCGTTGTTGCAGGTCAGCGCACAAATGGCAGGCAGGTTGCGGGAGGACCCATGAACGCGAACACGATGTACGAACCACTGCGATGCATGAATCCCTACTGCACGAAGATGTGCACCCTGCCAACCAACGGGCGACCGGCGGCGTTCTGCAGCGCCGTGTGCAAGAGCCGCTTCAGCCGCCGACGTGCCGAGCTCCTGCGGGAGCTGGAGGCCATCGAGGGACTCATCGACCGGTCAACCAAGACGGACCGCCCGAGACTACGGCGACAGCGAAAGGCGCTGCGCTTCCACCTCATGCGACACCCGAGCATTCCAACGTCGGTGGACGACTGACGTTCCCACCCCGGCCCGGAACACAACGCGCCGACATCCCTCGTGGAAACCACGACACCCACCTCGACGCCCCGACCCCCTGGATCCCAACCTCCACAGCGACCTCAAGCAGGACCACAGCCACCTGCGGTGGTGCAACGGCGCACAGGCGCCCTCGCCCACGCGAAGGGCAGCACCTCGAACTCGACCTCGAGCAACGAGCTGCTTCGGGCCATCCCTATGGCAGCACGGTGGTAGGGCGAGTTCGATGCGCTCCTCGCCTCTTGAAGGCATCGCCTGCCTCGTCGCGTAAGCACTTGTGTGCGTTGAAGAAGACGAGTCCGCCGTCAAACCCAGGGAGACTCGATCGCGAATGTCGATGCAACGGATCGGATCTCGTCGCGCGTGAGCCCTTCAGCTTGTCCGCCCGCTGCGAGGTCCATGTACTCGTACTTGGCACCTGTCTCGGCGTACTCGATCCGGTCGACTGCCCTGGTCACCGATACGTCAGATCGCGCCATGACTCCGTGCTTGCTCCACAAGGTGATCTCGGCCTCGCGCAGACCAGCGACGTTGGCGTCCATCATCTGCTGCGAGCCGGGGACGAAGAACGGGAGTACCTTCACGCCCTGGGAGAGCGACACGATGGACTCAGGTTCCCACCGGAGGATACGACGATTCATCTCCTTCTCGTCCTGGTATGCCGGGATGTGGGAGAGGTAGGTCAGGTGTGGCGGCTGGGCATGGACGACGGCCTGGAACTCCACTCCTCGGCGAGCAACCTGGTCTTCATGGACTCCCAGGTGTGAGTTGAACTCGCTGGTGAGCCGTTCGAAGAGCCGACGTGTGGAGCTGTACATCGTTGCGCTGCGTCCGCCGGCGTGGACTTTCAGCGCGGCGATGCATGACTCGGGGTCGTCGGCGATCTGGCGCAGCCGGCGTCCGGAGCCGGTCACGAGCAGCGTGCCGCCCGCGAGCGAGGGTGCTTCCACGGGGAGTTCGATCTTCTCGCGCAGGGGGAAGCGTCGACGTACTTCCGTGTCCCAGCCGAGGTAGACGCTGATGTTTCCGGCGCCGGCTTCGGCGGCGTCGATCTGGGAGATGCGACGCCCGGCTTCTCCCATCGAGGCAAGGACGTCCCCAAGGCCAGGGCGGATCGCTTCGTCATGCATGCTGAGACACTCCTTGGATCGAAGCACCTTCGGTGCGAGGTGCTTGGTTGGTGCGCCCGGGATGGGGGCGACGTGGAGATGGCGCTTCGTATCGACGCACCGTTGCGCTGCGTGAGACCACGGTGCGGAGAGCTGCGAGATCGCCGTCGAGCAGTCCGGCTCCCCGGGCCGCCACGAGTGCGTTACCGAGCGCGGCACCCTCTGTCGGTCCGGCAACGACTGGCAGACCGATAGCTTCCGCGGTCAGGCGGCAGAGAAGGTCGTTCTGTGAGCCCCCTCCGACGATGTGAACCACGTCGATGGTCCTGCCCGATGCAGTTTCGATGGCCTCGAGCGCGCGGGCATAGCTCGCGGCGAGTGAGTCCAGGATGCAGCGTGTGACCTCACCGACGGTTTTGGGTTCGGGTTGGCCTAGAGTGCGTGCGGCCTCTGCGATCCGTGATGGCATGTCGCCGGGCGGTAGGAACGCTGGTGAGTCCAGATCGATGACCGTACGCTTCGGGGCCGCCTGCTCAGCTGCGCTGAGGGCTTCGGCGAGGGTGGTTTCCCGACCGGTCCGGTTCCACGTCCGCAAGGACTCTGAGAGCACCCATAGTCCCGAGACGTTCTTCAGATAGCGAACCGTGCCGTCGACTCCGAGTTCGTTGGTGATGTTCGCGCGGCGGCTCTGCTCGGTGAGCACCGGCCCTTCGAGCTCCAACCCGACCAACGACCACGTTCCCGAGGAGATGTAGGCGAAGTCCTGGTGTTGCGCCGGTACTCCCACGATCGCGGATGCCGTGTCATGAGAACCGACCGCGACAACGGGCACCGGTCCCAGCCTCGTCTCCTTCTGGACACCTGCCGTGAGCGCACCCACTACGGTCCCTGGCTCGACGAGGTCTGTGAGCCGATCCTCCAGTCCTCCGAGCGCGGGATACGCGTCCACCAGACGGTCGATCATCTCGCGAGACCACGACCGCGTCGTGGCGTCGACCAATCCGGTGGTCGACGCGTTGGTGACCTCTGTTGCTCTCCGGCCGGTCAGCCAGAAGACAACGAGGTCGGGGATGAGCGCGAGGGTGGTCGCATCCGCCCACTCGGGGTCGTCGCGCCCGGCCACCAGCTGGTACTCCGTGGTGAAGGGCAGACGTTGCAGGCCGTTGATCCGGTACTGCTCGGCATCGCCGATCCGTTCTGCAACCTGCTCCGCGACCCCCTCCAGGCGACTGTCCCTGTACGAGCGGGGCAGCCCGAGAAGATTCCCGTCGGAGTCGATCAGTCCATAGTCGACCGCCCAGGAGTCGACACCGATCGCCGAGATGCCCAGGCCTTGCTCACGGGCAAGTCCGCCAGCGACACGTAGCCCTTCGAGGATGGCCTCCCACAGCCGTGTGACGTCCCAGTGGAGCCCTGGATCCTTCGCGTCCTGCGAGGCTCCAGGACCGTTAGGGAATCGAGCCGCCTCGATGAGCTCGATGCGCTCCTGCCCGTGCTCACCGTGAATGACCGCGAGCATCACCCGTCCACTGGTTGCCCCGAGATCGATCGAGGCGACCGCTGCCCGACCGGCCGCTCGCGCCTTGCCCAGAGCCGTCATCGCAAGAAGGCTGCAGCAACGCCCGAATCGACGGGGATGTGCAGTCCGGTCGTGAGGGCTAGATCGGGGCCGGTGAGGGCAAGTACGGCGGCAGCGACGTGCTCGGGCAGGACCTCGCGCTTGAGGAGCGTGCGCTGGGCGTAATACGCACCCAGGTCCTCCTCCGCGACGCCGTAGACCGCAGCCCGCTTGGCCCCCCAACCGCCGGCGAAGATGCCCGAACCGCGGACGACGCCGTCGGGGTTGATGCCGTTGACGCGGATCTGGTGCTCTCCGAGCTCGGCAGCCAGGAGCCGGACCTGGTGCGCCTGGTCGGCCTTCGTCGCGGAGTACGCGATGTTGTTGGGGCCGGCGAACAGGGAGTTCTTCGAGGCGATGTAGACGATGTCTCCGCCGAGGCCCTGCGCGATCATCGCGCGGGCGGCCTCGCGGGCCACGAGGAACGAGCCCTTGGCCATGACGTCGTGCTGGAGGTCCCAGTCAGCCTCGGTCGTGTCCAGGAGCGGCTTGGAGATCGAGAGGCCGGCGTTGTTGACGACCAAGTCCACGCCACCGAACGCGAGTGCGGCGGCGTCGACGAGGGCTGCGACGTCGCTCGCGGACGTGACATCGGCGCGGACGCCGATCGCGACGTCCGGCCCTCCGAGGGAGGTCGCGACCTCCTGGGCGCCGTCGAGGTTCAGGTCGGCCACGACGACGCACGCGCCCTCTGCCGCGAGACGCTCGGCGATGGCCCTGCCGATCCCCGATCCACCACCGGTGACGATCGCGACGCGCGTGGCGAGCGGCCTGGGTGCGGGCATGCGCGCGAGCTTGGCCTCCTCGAGCGCCCAGTACTCGATGCGGAACTTCTCCGCCTCGTCGATCGGCGCGTAGGTGCTGATCGCCTCGGCACCGTGCATGACGTTGATCGCGTTGACGTAGAACTCGCCTGCGACCCGGGCCGTCTGCTTGTTCTTCCCGAACGAGAACATCCCGACGCCCGGGACGAGGACGATCGCGGGGTCCGCGCCGCGCAGCGCCGGGCTGTCCGGTGTCGCGTGGCGGTCGTAGTAGGCCTGGTAGTCCGCGCGGTACTCGGCGTGCAGCTCACGCAGCCGAGTCACGGTCTCCTCGACCGGCGCATCTGCCGGCAGGTCCACCACGAGCGGCCTGACCTTGGTCCGCAAGAAGTGGTCGGGGCAGCTCGTCCCCAGTGCTGTGAGCGGGGCCACCTTCTCGCGCGACAAGAAGTCCAGCACCACGTCGGAGTCGGTGAAGTGCCCCACCTGGGGCACGTCGGACGATGCGAGCCCGCGAATCACGGGCGCCAGCGCGGCCGCCTTCGCGCGACGCTCGGTCTCACTGAGCGCCACGTGGCCGGTACGAACGGGTCCGAAGGGGTGCTGGCCACGCGCGGCGAGCTCGCGGGTGCGCCGCTCGATGAACACCTCGGCGCGACGCACGATCTCGAGGCTGCGCTCCTGAGCCTGCGCGGAAGTCTCGCCCCACGCCGTGATGCCGTGGCCGCCCAGCACGCAGCCGATCGCCTGCGGGTTGGCCTCCTTGACGGCCGCGATGTCCAGCCCCAGCTGGAATCCGGGCCTGCGCCACGGCACCCACACGACATCGTCGCCGAAGACCTGGCGGGTCAGTGCCTCGCCATCCACGGACGTCGCGAGGGCGATGCCAGAGTCCGGGTGCAGATGGTCCACGTGCGCGGCGTCGACCAGGGCGTGCATGGCGGTGTCGATGCTCGGCGCCGCACCGCCCTTGCCGTGCAGGCAGTAGTCGAACGCGGCGACCATCTCGTCCTCGCGCTCGACCCCGGGGTAGACCTCCTTGAGGGCACGTACGCGGTCCAGTCGCAGGACCGCGAGACCGGCCTCGGTGAGCGTACCGAGGTCGCCGCCCGAGCCCTTGACCCAGAGCAGCTCGACGGGTTCCCCGGTGACGGGGTCGGCGGTCCGGCCCTTGGCCGAGGTGTTGCCGCCGGCGTAGTTCGTGACCCGGGGGTCCGCCCCCAGGGCGTTCGAACGGGCGACCAGGTCGGCCACGGCCGCCACGGTGTGCGTCGTCGTCGTGACAGTCATTTCACGCTCCCCATCCGGCCTGCACGCCACCCACGCGCTCGGCCACGATCTTCTCGGTGTACCCGGAGGCCGCGAACGCGGTCATCGGGTCGGGGGCGAGCCCCTGCTCGACGCGCAGGTCCGCAAGGAGCGGGCGCACGTCGGTGTTGTAGGCGTCCATGAGGACCCCGTTGGCGGTGAGCACGTCGCCCGAGCGCTGCGCCTGGTCGAGCGCGCCCATGTCCACCAGCAGCGCCTTGGCGGTCGCCTCCTGGATGTTCATTACGGAGCGGATCTGCCCGGGGATCTTGTCCTCGATGTTGTGGCACTGGTCGAGCATGAAGTTCACGCCGGAGTCCGGCGCGAGCGCCCCGACCTGCACGATCTCGTGCATGATCCGGAACAGCTGGAAGGGGTCGGCGGCTCCTGCCATGAGGTCGTCATCGGCGTAGAAGCGTGAGTTGAAGTCGAACGCTCCGAGCCTGCCCTGGCGCAATAGCTGGGCGACGATGAACTCGATGTTGGTGCCTGGGGCGTGGTGCCCGGTGTCGAGCACGACCTTGGCCCGCTCCCCCAATGCGAGGCAGTGCAGGAGCGAGGTCCCCCAGTCGGGGATGTCGGTCGCGTAGAAGGCGGGCTCGAAGAACTTGTACTCCAGGATGAGCGTTTGGTCGTCGTCGAGCGCTGCGTAGATCTCGGCGAGCGAGTCGGCCAGGCGGTCCTGGCGGGCGCGGATCGAGTCCTGACCGGGGTAGTTGGTGCCGTCCGGCAGCCAGAGCTTGAGCTCCTTCGACCCTGTCGCCCGCATGACGTCGAGGCACTGCAGGTGATGATCGATCGCCTTCCTGCGCACCGTGGGGTCGGGGTGGGTGAGGGAGCCGAGCTTGTAGTCGTCGTCCTGGAAGAGGTTCGAGTTGATCATCCCGATGCTCACACCGTTGTCAGCGGCGTGCCGGGACAGGTCCTCGTAGTCGTCGACGAGGTCCCACGGAATGTGCAGCGAGACCCTTGGGGCGACCCCTGTGAACGCGTTGACCTGGGCGGCGTCGGCGATCTTCTCGTAGGGATCCCGGGGGGTCCCCGAAGTGCCGAAGACCTTGAACCGCGTCCCCGAGTTGCCGAAGGCCCAGGACGGAAGCTCGATCGTCTGTTGCCGCAGGGCGGTGCGCGCCGCCTCCGCCCGGTCGGATGTGGTCATGAGTCGTTCCTTTCAGGGGCCCCGATGCGAGTTGTCGCGGCTGCGGGATCGGATGTCAGGTCAAGCACCGTGTCGAGCAGGGGCACGGTCAGAGCATTGCCAGGGTCGGGCAGGAGCCGTTCGATCGGCATGTCGCCGATCATCGTGAGGACTGTGGGATTGGTGATGAAAGCGATGCTCTGACCAGTTGGATCAGCCGCACGGACCGCCTCGAGCAGTCGTGTTCCGTGGACCTCGTCACGTACCCACTCCCGCAGCGTGGAGCGAAGCGACAGCCGTGTCGCGCCCCCGCTCGCGGGCCGTGAGACTTGGGTGCCCAGACGTAGGTCACGCGAGGACGCCCCCACCTCGACGACGTGCGATCCTGCGAGCACGCTCCAGCTGCTCGCGTCCTGGTCCCACGTCGCAAAGGTCCGACGATCCAAGGTGAAGGTGACCCGTACCGACTCGCCCGGATCGAGGCGAACCTTGCCGAAAGCAGCCAGTCGCCGAACCGCATCCATCGGCCCGACGTCTGGGCTGCCAACGTAGGCCTGCCACACCTCGGCACCCGTACGGGTTCCGGAGTTGGTCAGCGTGAACTGCACGTGTGCGCGCTCGTCCGACTCCGCCTCGATCATGAGATCCGAGTATGCGAACGTCGTGTAGCTAAGACCGTGTCCGAACGGGTACGCCACCTCCTTGGCCGCACGGTCGTACCAGCGGTAGCCGACGAGCGTGTCCTCACCGTGGAAGGCCCGACGGCCAGTTGCCGGAAATCCGGGCCAGGTCGGAGTGTCCTGGATCGCGAGCGGCATGGTCTCCGGCAGCTTCCCTGACGGGCTCACCGCACCCAGCAAGACATCGACGACAGCCCGCCCGCCTGAGCCGCCCGGCAACCACATGTGCAAAAGCGCCGCGACAGCTTGGTCCCAGGGTGCGGTACGCACGATTCCCCCACCGTTGATAACAACGATCGTGGGTCGACCGGTAGCTGCCAACTCGTCGATCAGGTGAACCTGGGCAGAGGGTAGGTCGATTGTCTGCCGGTCGTACCCCTCCGAATCACTACCGTCCTCCTGGCCGACAAAGATCAGCACAGCATCCGCCTCGCGCGCACGCTGGATGAGCGATGCCGACGGGGCTCGGCCGTCTCCACCAGAGGTGTCGAAGCCGGCTTCGTAGTGCACCGGACCACGCCATGCGTCGCGCAGCGCGGCGAGAGGCGTGTCCTGTGCGCTGGCGCCGAGGTGACCGACGTGCGCGCTGCCCCCGCCCTCGCGCCGCGGGGCCTGGGCGAGCTCGCCCACCACTAACAGCACGCCGTCGCCGGCAAGGGGCAACGTGGAGTTCTCGTTGCGCAGCAGGACAATCGACTGCTCGGCCACGCGTCGCGCCAACTCCTCATGCACGACCCGATCGACAGGCAGCGATGGCCCTGCCGACCATCGCTGCGCAACGGACGCAACGCGCCCTGCAGCCTCGAACACCTTCTGGGCATTGAGACGTCCGGACTGGACCGCGTCAACTACGGCCTCCCGCGCGGCCGTCGCGGGTCCAGGCATCTGGATGTCGAGGCCGGCGTCCACTGCTTCGACCGGATCGTCGACGGCGCCCCAGTCGGAGATGATGGCGCCCATGAAGCCCCACTCCTCGCGCAGCACGCGTGTCAGGAGGTGCGAGTTCTGTGCTGCGTAGACACCGTTGATCCGGTTGTAGGACGCCATGACCATCGCCGGTTGTTCAGTTCGGACGATGTGCTCGAAGGCCGGCAGGTAGATCTCCCGGAGCGCGCGTTCACCGACCTCTGCGCTGACGCGCATGCGGTCCGTCTCCTGGCTGTTCACCGCGAAGTGCTTGACGCAGGCGCCGACTCCCTGGCTCTGTACCCCGCGGACGAACGCAGCACCGATGCGCCCGGCGTGGAGGGGGTCCTCGGAGTAGTACTCGAAGTTCCGTCCTCCCAGTGGCGAGCGCTTGATGTTGACCGAGGGGCCGAGCAGGATGTCGGCTCCCGCGGCGCGGGCCTCGGCTCCGATGGCGGCTGCGACCTCTTGGACGAGATCGCTGTCCCAGGTGGCCGCAAGCGCGACAGGGGCGGGGAAGCTCGTGGCGGGCACCTTACCGGCGAAGTCCGGAAGGTTCATCGCCAGACCGCTCGGACCGTCGGACAAGACCAGCCGTGGCACCCCCGGTCGGGCGCGCGTGCTCGACATGTCGGCCCCGACAAGGAGACCGGCCACGGCCTCGATGTCGTCGGGGAGGTGTGCTGTCGTCATCTCAGGAGGCTCCTGCTTCCATCAGGGCGCGGTCACTCGGGTCGTGGATGTTCCACAGTCGAGGTCTCGGCGGGTCGTCGGCGGCCGAGCGCCAGCTGCAGGCGTGCTCGCTCGTCCCAGGTCCGACCTCGCGAGGCTCGCTGCCGTCAGGCAGTCGCACCGTGGCGCGAGCCCCAGGAGGGACCTCGACCGTGAGATGGAACCGTTCTCCTTCGCGGCGCCAGGCCGCCCGGATCATGCCCTGCGGTGACAGGTGAGATGCCGATGCGTGCTCGAGTCCTCCGCCAGGGCGGGGTGCGAACTCGATCGTGCGGTAGCCGGGTGCCGACGGTGCGAGGCCGGCGACGACGCGATGCATGAAGTCGACGACGGCACCCAGTGCGTAGTGGTTGAAGGAGGTCATCTCTCCCGGGTTGATGCTCCCGTCGGGAAGCATGCTGTCCCAGCGTTCCCAGGCGGTCGTGGCTCCCATGGTCACCGGGTACAGCCAGGACGGGCAGCGTGTCTCGAGAAGCAGGTGATAGGCGGTGTCGACAGATCCGGTGCGTGCCAGTGCGTCGCACACGAGGGGTGTGCCGACGAATCCGGTACTGATCAGGTGGTCGCTCTCGCGCACGAGCTCGACGAGACGCGCGCCGGCCACCTCTAGTTGCGTCTCGGTGTCGAGCAGGTCGAAGCAGATCGCGACCGACAAGGCCGTGACCGTGTCGCTGACGACCCGACCCGCGGGTGAGACGAACGTGTTTTGGAATGCTGTCCGAGCTCGGGCGGCGATGTTCGCGTACTTGCGCGCGTTCGTCTCGTTCTCCAGCAGCGCCCAGGTGCGAGCCAGGAGATGAGCGGTTCGTGCGTGATATGCGGTGGCCACGAGGTGCGCGTCGGTCGCGGACTCCCCTGGCTTCTCGGGTGGGGCGGCCGGGTCCAGCCAGTCGCCGAGCTGGAACCCGGTGTCCCACAGGCCCGTTCGTCCGGTGGCACGGTCTACCTGGTCGACCCAGGCGGTCATGCTCTCGGCGTGGTCGCGCAGGATCTGCAGGTCGCCGGTGCGTTCGTAGAGAGTCCACGGGACGATGACCGCTGCGTCCCCCCACGCCGCCGCAGGTGCGGCCGGGAAGCCGCACTCGAGCCACGGGTGGAAGTTGCGCATCGTGCCTTGAGCGCGCTGTTCTGCCTTGACATCCCGAAGCCAGCTCAGCAGGACGCCGGTGCTGTCATGGAGGAACGCGGCCGCCGGCGCGAAGACCTGGATGTCTCCGGTCCAGCCGAGCCGTTCGTCGCGCTGCGGGCAGTCAGTCGGGAGGTCCACGAAGTTGTCGCGCATGCTCCACACGACGTTCTCGTGGAAGCGGTCAAGGAGGCTGTTGGACGACGCGAACCAACCCGTGCGGCGCATCTGGGAGTGGACGACCAGGGCCTCGACCGCATCAAGGCTCTGTCCGTCGGGCCAGCCTTCAACGTCTACGTAACGAAATCCGTGCAGAGTGAACCGCGGCGTCCAGGTCTCGGAAGCACAACCGGCGAACACGTACTCGTCGACGGACGTCGCCGTGCGCAAAGGACGTACCGAGAGCTCGCCGCGCTCGAGGACCTCAGCATGCCGGAGCCTCAGGACGTGTCCCCGCGGTGCGGTGGCGGTGAACTGGATCTTCCCGGAGATGTTCTGCCCGAAGTCGAACCGCACCCGACCATCAGGGCGGTGCTCGACCGTCACCGGCCGCAGGGATTCGATGACCTGCACCGAGGGCCCGGGCGAGGCCTCAAGGGCGTGCGTGAAGACGCGGCGCGGGAGGGTGGTCGGGATGCTCCACCCTGAGTCGTCGAACCTTGGCTGGGACCAGGCAGGGTGCTCGAGCCGGGCGTCGTGGCGCTCGCCCTCGTAGAGGCCGCTGCCGGTGATGGGCGCGGGAGCAGTGCGCCAGCTCAGTGGAAGCCGTTCGACCGTACCGTCGACGTGGCGGACCTCGATCTGGACCAAGGCGGCGACATCGGTTCCGTAGACGTCCCAGAGACCGCCGTTGAAGCCGATGCGTCCTCTGTACCAGCCGTCGGCCAACCAGATGCCCATCACGTTCTCGCCGACGGTCGTCTGCTGGTCGAGGTCGAACGTCTGGAAGCGCAGCCGGTGTTCATAGCTGCTCCACCCCGGTGCGAGCTCTGCCTCGGTCGCGCGGGCGCCGTTGACCTCCAGGTCGTAGACGCCGTGTGCAGTGACGTAGGCGCGGATGCGGTCAGCGGTGTCGGGCACGGTGAATGTCGTGCGCATGAGCCAGGCGGGTCGTGTCGCCGCTGTGGGCGCAGATGTCGAGGGTGAGATGAAGTGCTCGTCCCAGTCGGCCTCGCTGATGCCCGTCTCGATGGTCAGGGGCTCGGACCATGCTGTCACGGTGTCGTCGGAGAGGTTGGCCCGGACTCGCACGATCGCCCGCTCACGGGGCATGAGCGCGATACCGGGCCACGGGACCAGTGACATTTCACCTGACTGCTTCTGGACCGTGCTGGAGGGGTGGGTGTCGCGTTCGGTGAAGATCTCATAGCCGAGCTGCTCCACGCCCGGGTCTGCGCCCTCGAGCCGCCAGCTCAGGCGTGGCTCTGGTTCACCGATACCCAGGGCATGCCCCAGGTGTTCGGCCCGGACGTCGACGACGACGGCTCCCATCAGCCCTTCACCGATCCCGCGGTGAGGCCCTTCATGACCCGTTGGTTGAGGAAGAGGTAGATGGCCAGGGTGCCGAAGACGTTGAGGCAGATCGCCGCGAAAGTCGGGCCGAAGTCGACCTGACCGAACTGGCCACGGAAGTTGAGCAGTCCCACCTGGATCGTGCGCAGGTCGTCTCGGTTCGTGAAGGTCAGAGCGATGAGCAGGTCGTTCCAGATGAAGAAGAACTGCACGAGTGCCACGGTGAAGATCGCGTTGCGAACCAGCGGCAGGCCGATCGAGAAGAACATCCGGAAGATGTTCGCTCCATCGAGGGTCGCGGCCTCGAAGATCTCGCGCGGCACGCTGCGGAAAAAGGTCGCCATCATGAACACGGTGAGCGGGAGGCCGATCGTCGTGTAGGTGATGATGAGCGGCCACAGGGTGCCGGTGAGGCCGATCTCGAAGTAGATGGTGAACAGCGGGAGCAGGATCATCTGCCCGGGAACCATGATGCCGGCGAGGAAGAGCAGGAGTGTGGTCGAGCGCCCCTTCCAGACCATGACCTCGAGAGCGAAGCCTGCGGCGACGCCGAAGAGGATCGTCAGTGCGAGCGACGGCAGGACGGCGAGGACGCTGTTGCGTGCATAGGTCCCGAGATTGCCGTCCGTGATGGCGGTGACGTAGTTGTCGAAGTTCGCCCAGTTCTCGGGCAGGGCGAACGTCGGGTTGTTGAGGAACTCGGGCTGAGTCTTGAGGGATCCAAGGACCAGCCAGACGAGCGGGTAGACGACGATAACGAGCACCAGCGCGGTCACCAGACCGGTCCAGACCGAGTGCCACACGCGCCGCGCTGGTCGGCGTCGCTTCCCGTGGGATTGCGCCGTCGGGACGCGGGTGGGAGTGAGTGTCGTAGTCATGGTTCAGGCCTTCGTGAGGTCGCGGCGGCTCGAGCGGAAGAGAAAGAGGGTCACGACGAGGCAGAGCAGCGTCAGCAGGAGTGCGAGCGAGCTCCCGTACCCGTACTGCCCGTAACTGAACGAGGTCTGGTACATGTACAAGGTCAGCGGGGTCGTCTGGCTGCCCGGGCCCCCGTTCGTCAGCGCAAGGACGGAGTCGAAAACCTTGAGCGTGCCGTTGATCGAGAAGATGACGGACGAGAGCAGGACGGGCAAGGAGAGCGGCAGGACGATGTGCCTGACCAGACGGCCACCTGATGCGCCGTCGAGGCGAGCCGACTCGAGCATCTCCTCGGGGATGTCCACGAGACCCGCGTAGAGCAGCACGGCGTAGAAGCCCATCGAGCGCCAGGCCTCCATGAGGATGATGACCCAGAAGGCTGTCGAGCCGCTTGCGAACCAGTCGACCGAGCCGATGCCGACGGCCTCCAGCAGTGCGTTCACCGGGCCCGTTCGAGGGGCGGACTCGAAGAGCTGCTGAAACAGCAGTGCGACGGCGACCGTGGGCAGGACGACAGGGAAGAAGACCAACGTCCGGACGACTCCGGATGAACGCCTGAGGATGAAGACGTAGAACAGCGAGAGCAGGTATCCGACCGCAACCTGCACGATGGTCAGGACGATCGCGAACCGGATCGTGAACCACAACGCGTCGTGAACGGCCGGGTCGCTCACCAACCGCGAGAAGTTGTCGGTACCGACGAACGTGAACCCGCTGATCGCGTTGCCCTCGAAGAACGTATAGCCGAAGGACCACACCACCGGGACGAGCATGATCAGCGTGTAGAAGAGAAGGGCTGGGCCCAGGAGCAGCGCGATCGCGCGCCGATCACCGAGAACGTGACGCATGGGGTCTCTACTTTCGAATGGTCCGCGGGGTGTAACCGACGTCGTCGACCACACCCCGCGGCACGGTGGATCAGCCCAGGTCCGCCTGGACGGCGGCCATGAAGTCCTCCGGACTCATCTGACCGGTCACCAGGAGCTGCGCGTTCGAGGTGGCCGTCGTCGTCGCCTTGGGGTTGAACAGAGCCTCGAACCACAGGACCGTGGTCTCAGCGGTCTCGATCTGGCCCTGCACGGTGCCAGTCAACGGCTCCACGTCCACCGCGTCGTTGTCCGCGAAGCCAGTGATCACTCCCTGGTCACCGAGCGACTGGGAGCCGAAGTTGTCGGCGATGCAGCCGAGCCACGCCTTGGCGTCCTCGTCGAACGTGCTG
The DNA here is from genome assembly GCF_059651515.1 of Oerskovia sp. 140933. NCBI lineage: Bacteria > Bacillati > Actinomycetota > Actinomycetes > Micrococcales > Cellulomonadaceae > Oerskovia > Oerskovia sp. 140933. The sequence continues at coordinate 73,047 of NZ_JAMXIO010000018.1, read as the reverse complement.
GCGGACATCGCGAGCGGGACACCGATGTTGGCCGCGAGCTGCGTCGAATCACCTGCCCCGCCCTCGACGTTCGGGAAGGCGATGAACCCGATGCCGTCCGGCCCCAGGTTGTTCTGCGCCGGGTCGTTGAAGTTCGCCAGCGCCCAGCTGCCCATGTAGTACATGCCGGCCTTGCCGCTGAGGAACTCGTTCATCGCCGTGGTGTAGTCGATCGAACCCACCGAAGGACCGAACGCACCTGCCGCTCCGAGCTCGGCCACCTTCGCAGCACCCTCGACATACTCCGGGTCAGTCAACTTGGCCTCCCCGTCGGCGACCTTCTGCAGAGCGTCCGGCCCGATCGACCGGTAGATGTAGTTCCCCACGAGCCGAGTGAGCGGCCAACCGTCCTTGCCGGCCGCCGACATCGGCGTGACCCCGGCCGCAGCGAGCTGCTCCGATGCGGTCACGAGCTCGTCCCAGGTCGAAGGGACAGCGATCTGGTGCTCCTGGAAGAGCGCCTTGTTGTACCAGATGCCCTCGACGTTGAACTCAGTCGGCAGCACGAAGACCTCTCCGTCGTACAGCGCCTCGATCGTCGAGCGTGCTGCCGGGATGATCGCGTCGGACCTCCCGAGCGCCTCGAGCTCCGCGTCGATGTCCACGAGCTGGTCGGCGCCGTTGATGTCCTTGATCACCTGAGGCGAGTTTCCGGTAGCGAAGAGCGAGGGCAGCGCGCCCTGACCAGCGAGCAGCTGCATCTGCTGGTCGAAGCTCGCCTGCGGCTGGGTCGTCACGGTGAGCGCGGCCGCTTCCTCTTCCACGGAGCACTGGTCCTCGCTCAGAGCGGTGAGGGTGTCCTTGACCGCCGTGTTCTCCGCCAGGGAGAGGTACTCGAACTTGCCGCTCGACTGGCCGCCCTGGCCGCCGTCACCGCCGGACGAGCACGCCATCATCAGTAGCACCGTCGACATCGCCGATGCGGTGAGCAGCGCTGCGCGCCGCCGTCCCTGAGTGTTCATCACTTCCTCCTCGAAGTAGTCGCCACGCCTTTGAAGCGCTTCAAAATGGGAGGTTAGAGTGTCCTGGGGGTTGATGGCAAGCCCGCTTTCACCCTTGAATCTGCGGGCATCGTGTGCTTCCAGCCGCACGGCTGGGGTTATTCGCACGGGTGATGAAGCGGATCAACGAACGCTATGCTTCGCTGGAGCAACTAGAGAGGTGCATACGGTGGGAATCGGAGAGGCTGGGCCGCGGTCGAGGCCGTCGATCGGAGATGTCGCCGCCCTGGCGGGGGTGTCCTCCGGAACGGTGTCGAACGTTCTCAACCATCCCGGGCGGGTCTCGGTCGCCACGGCGGACAAGGTCGTGCGTGCTATGGCGATGCTCGACTACGTCCCGGACGGCAATGCTCAGTCGCTGGCGGCTGGCGTCAGTCGGACCGTCGGGATCGTGCTGCCCGACCTGAGCAACTCGTTGTTCGTCGACGTCGCCAGGGGGGCCGAGACAGCCGCAGAGCTCGCCGGGTACTCATTGATGATCGCGAACAGCGACACCCGGCTGGATCGCGAGACCAGGCATCTGCGCACCTTCACGCAGGCTCGCGTCGCGGGAGTGCTTCTGACCCTCAACGACAGTGATCACTTCGCGGCGATCGCCAGCCAGACGCCACGTACGGCTCCGACGGTCATGCTCAACCTTGCGGTTCCGTCGTCGCAGTACTGCAGCGTCTCGGTCGACAACGAGCACGGTGGGTGGCTGGCAGCCACACACCTCGTGGACTCCGGGCGACGTCGGTTGGTGTTTGTCGGCGGGCCGGCAGGTCTGGAGCCGATTCGGCATAGGGCTCAGGGCTTTCTGCGTGCGGTCAGTCAGGGCGGGGTCGAACATGTCCGGACGATCAGTCCGGCCGGAGTCAATCGCGCTGACGGTTGGGATGCTGGGCTCTCGCTCGTCGATGAGGTGCGGGCCGGGCTCGTCGATGGTGTGGTCGCTGCGACCGACCTTCTCGCGGCCGGCATCGTCCAGGCGTTCGCGTCGGCCCCAGATCTCCGGGTGCCCCACGACGTGGCGGTCGTCGGTTACGACAACAACCAGGCGGCCTGGGACAGTCCGATCCCGATCACGACGATCGCACAGCCGGGCATGGAGATGGGCACCGTCGGGACGAAGCTCGTGCTGAACGAGGCTCAGGAAGGCACGACCCATGTCCATGACGCCGTCGTGCTCGCCCCTTCCCTTGTTGTCCGCGCGAGCACCAGCACGACCCTGCGGGAAGGTGCGAACGCTCGCTGATTTGGCCGGGCTCAGCGCATCCCGCCGACCCGGGCGAGCACCTCGGCGGGCAGCTCTGCCAGACGCGCCCCGTTGCCGAGATCGAGGGCGGCCAACCACACCTCGCGAGCTCGTCTCCACGGGGTCTCTGCTACCGGCACCACTTCGCCGGCGGGATCAGGCACGGACACGGTCCATCTCTCCGGGGGCAGGTCTCGCCACTCGACGCTCAGGTGGACGGCAGCGTGCGCGTGCAGGTTGCGGAGCGCGCCGGCCGGGAGGGTCGCCCCGAACGCGACCGTCTCACCGTCCACGACCAGACCCTCCGAGGCGATGTCCTCCCCGGTCCGGACAGCTTCCACGGCAAGAGCCATCGCTCTAGCGTGATAGCCGACGCGGGCGACGACGTGGGCCCGTGTGCACCCGTCGACCAGGGAAGGGCTGCTCAGGTCGGCATCCGTGAGCTCTGCCAGCTTGCGGGAGAAGTAGGCGGTGCCCCGCCGCGCGAGCAGCAGGTCTGCCCGGAGGCGGGGGTCCGTGACCAGATCGATGCGAGCGACCATCAGTCTCAGCCTCTGCTGCCTGGCAGCAGGCGCCCCGACTCCGGGAGGTAGGTGCGCTGGAAGTGCAGCCGCTCGACGATCGGTGCATCGGAGAAGCGAAACAGATCGAACTCCTCGGTCGCCTCGAGCGACCATGCGGTCCACGAAGGCAGCACGAACAGGTCGCCCTTGGTGAGCTCACGACGTTCGCCGTCCAGGACCACCACGCCTGCACCGTCGAACACCTGCCAGACCGAGGACCCGACCTCACGCCGAACCGCGGTCCGCGTTCCTGGCCGCAGACGGTGGAACTCGCAGCGCATCGTCGGCAGCACGTCACCCCCGTTGGTCGGGTTGGTGTACTTGATCGCCGCATGCCCCTGCTCGACGGTGGCGGGATGCCCTTCGTCCTCCAGCGCGAGTTGCTCACGCAGGGCAGCGTCCGTGTGCTCCCAACGGTAGGCAGCGATCGGAGTCGCGACCTGGGCTCCCTGAGACGAGAGAGGGGTCAGCCCGGGATGAGCCCACAGCCGCTCGGAGCGGGAGACGCGCGGAGAGGCCTCGTCCGTGACGCGCTCCGAGCCAAACTCGAAGAATCCGAAGTCGACGTCATGTACGAAAGGAACATCGAGTCCGTCGATCCAGGCCATCGGTTGATCGGTGTCGTTGTGATGGCCGTGAAAGTTCCACCCTGGTGTCAGCAAGAGGTCGCCGCGGCTCATCCTGACCGGATCACCGTTGACGACCGTCCACACCCCCTCCCCCTCGACCACGAAGCGGAATGCGTTCTGAGCGTGACGATGTTCGGGAGCCGTCTCGAAGGGGCCGAGCCACTGGATCGCGCACCACAGCGTGGGGGTCGCGTACGCGGTCGGCGCGAGGCCGGGATTCGCAAGCCCCATGGCGCGCCGCTCACCGCCACGGCCGACAGGCACGAGATCCCCGGCGCGACGGGCGATGTCGACGAGCTCGCTCCAGCGCCAGACGAACGGGACGGCGGAGGGCTTGGGCACGATCGGCATGAGGTCGTTGGTCTGTGTCCAGAGTGGTGCCAGGCTGTTCCGCTCGAAATCTGCGTAGAGGCGCTCCAGGTCAGGCCCTGGCTCGGGTTGTCCGGGCTGAGCCGGGACGACGGACTGGCTATCGATAGTGCTCATGGGATTCTCCAGGTGTGCGAAGTATGTCTTGCGCGGGATACGCAGCGCGGTGACCGAGGATGTTGCCGCCTGATCACGAGCTCAATGTCCGAGTGCGCCCTTGGGGCCGGGCCCCGTACGGCACGGCATGCTGAGAACTGACGGCGATCTCCAGTGCGCCGATACTCTCGATCTCGAGCCGCACGTGGTCGCCGTCTTGCAGGGGTCCCACTCCTGCTGGGGTTCCGGTCAGGATGACGTCGCCTGGCTCGAGCGTCATGACCGAGCTCGCGTAGGCGATGAGCTCGGACACGGAGTAGATCAGCTCGGCCGTGTTTGTCTCCTGGCGCAGCACGTCTCCTACCCAGCACCGCAGATCAAGGTTGTCGGGGTCGGGGATCTCGTCGGCTGTGACGAGCCATGGCCCCAGGGGCGTGAAGGTGTCGAAGGACTTGCGGGTCGAGCGGTCCTCCGACGATCGCAGGCTGATGTCGAGGCCGCAGGTGTAGGCAGCGACGTGGTCGAGTGCGTGGTCGGGACCGATATTCCTTGCCGTGCGACCGATCACCACGGCCAGCTCGCCCTCTTGGTCGGTGCGCTTGTCGGAGTACGGCAGCTCGACCGTCTGTCCTGGGCCGATCACCGAGGTGCTCGCCTTGAGGAAGATCCCGTAGTCGGCGATCGACCTCTGCTCCGACATCTCGGCCTGATGGTCGAGGTAGTTCACGGGGGCAGCCACGATCTTGCCAGGGCGCGGGAGCGGAGCCGTGAGGCGGGTGCCATCGAGCGTCTGGCGAGGGCAGCGGTCCAGGTCAAGGATCGCCAGTTCGTCTCCGGTGTGGCCGGCGGCGAACCACTGGTGCCAGGGTCCCTGTCGATCCAGGCGGGTGGTCAGGTACTGGGAGACGTCGATCACGTCCGTACCATCGAGGACGACCGGGATCCGATCGTCGAGTAGTGCGAGTCGCATGAGGGTGCTCCAGGATTTCGGCTCGCCCTCAGGCGAGCGAGAGGGGTAGTGCAGGGGCGAGGCGGTCGCTGGCGGAGCCGGCGTAGAGCCAGTCGGTGAAGGCCGTCAGGTCAGCGCCCGTCCGCTCGAGCAGGACGTTGCGCAAGAGTCGTGCCGTGCCGTCGGCGTGACAGATCTCGCCGAACACCCGGGCACGGCGCTGCACCTCGGCTGTACGTGGGATTCGAGCGGTGGAGAAGGATTGCACCACCTGCGGCCAGTCGGTTGGGCCGTCGCTCTGGCCGACGAGCAGACTGAGCGTCTGGGCATCCTCGAGTGCCTGGCAACATCCCTGCGCGAGAAACTGGAGCATGGGGTGTGCTGCGTCGCCTGTCAGGAGGACGCGACCGCTCCCCCAGTGCTCAGCCGGCTCACGGTCGAACAAGGGCCAACGACGTTGGCGGCCGACCCGCGCGACGGCGTCGAGGACGCGTGGATGGCAGTCGGCGAAGACCGCTTCGAGCTCCGCTGGGGTCCCGTAGTCGAGGTCGCCCTCCTCGAAGCCGGGCGAGCGAAACGTCGCGACGAGATTGAGGACGCTCCCCGCGCGCAACCGGTACTGCACGACGTGCGCGTCGGGTGCCACCCAGCACACGACGTCGTCGAGATCGGGATCGTCCGTCACCTCGTCGATCTGGACCGTGCCCCGGTATGCGACGTAGCCAGACGGAACGACACCGTCTCCAACGATCTCCTCACGCAGTGCCGAGTGAAGCCCATCAGCCCCGATCGCCGCGGAGGCCCGGAACGTCCTGCCGTCCTCGCATCGTGCTGTGGTTCCCGAGTGGTCCTGAGACACCGAGCTGATGCGGGTAGCGGTGGTCAGTTCCACACCGGCCGCAACGCACGCCTCCAGGAGGATCTGATGCAGATCCGTGCGGTGGATCACGACGTAGGGCGCCCCATAGCGCGCCAGGAAGTCGCCACGAAGTGGAACTCGGGCGATCTCCGCCCCATTGATCGCGTCCCGCAGGACGAGATTCCTGGGTAGGACACCGGCATCGATCACAGCGTCGAGCAGTCCCCAGGACTCGAGGATGCGGGTCGCGTTCGGACCGAGCTGGAGACCAGCACCGATCTCACCGAAGGCCGGCGCCTGTTCGATCACCCTCACCGTCTGGCCTGACTTTGTGAGCGCTAGTGCAGCTGCAAGACCTCCGATACCGCCGCCGACAACCAAGACGTCCTGCAAGGGGACCACCACGTTGTGAACCATGCCAGGGACCGTAGGAGGCCGACGAGGCATGGCGCGATATCGTTCCGCTGTGAGGAACACTCGGCGTCACCCTCCGTTGCCTGTACGGCCCGCAACTGCGGTGGAGTCTCTCGACCGTGGCCTACGGCTCCTCCAGATGCTGCGCGACTACGGAAGCCTGCGCGTCGCCGATGCCGCCCGGCAGCTGGACATCTCACGGTCCAGCACACACCGCCTGCTCCAGACGTTGGTGTTCCGCGGCTTCGCGGTCCAGGACGAGTCCCACGTCTACCTGCCGGGTCCCTCGCTCGACGCGGGTCCTGCTCGACTAGCGTGGACCAGAGACTTCCGTCGCCTGTGCCAGCCACACCTGGAGGTCTTGTCGAGGCGCAGCCGTGAGTCCGCGAACCTCATGATCCGAGTGGATCGCAACGTTCGTTTCCTCGTGACGGTCGGTGCTCGAGGGGTTCACGCAACTCACGAACGGGACGGTGTCGTCATGTCAGCGCACGAGGCCTCGGGCGGTAAGGCGATGCTCGCTGCGCTCACGGACGACGACATCCGTTCCCTCTTCGAGCACGCACAGGAAGGCGACCTCCCCGAGGTTGCGATGGCGAAGCTCCTCGCGGATGTCGCGGCCGTACGCAAGCATGGGTTCGCGCTCAACGTCGAGGAGACGGAGCGTGGGGTTGCTGCCGTCGGCGTCGCCGTGCGTGATCGATGGGGCGAGACAGTCGGGGCGGTTTCGCTGTCGACGCGCGCCGACCGCTTCGCCGCTCGTCTCCAACCCTCGCTCCTCCCTCTGCTGACCGATGCGCGACATCAGATCGAAAGAGACCTGGCCGAGGTCGACCTCCCCTGAGAATGGCAGGGCTCGACACCCGGTGTGCCCCGCCGAGTGGGTCGTCTCAGGGTGTCCCGCCGAGAGCTGTCGCAGCCCGTGCGACGACGTCGCGCAGATACTCGTGCCCCGGGTCTCTCGTGTTGACCGGGTGCCACCACATCGCCTCGACGAGCGAGCCGAGGTCGACTGGTGACGGCACCACCCGGATCCCCGCATCGGGACCAAGGCGTCGAACGAGACGCTCCTGGAGGAGAGCGACACGATTGCTCCCCGCGACCAGGCCAGGCACGGTGAGGAAATGCTCGGTGACCACGTCCACCTGTGGCTCGACGCCCAGCATGCGCAGCCGTCGGGCGGCGGGTGTCGACGCCGTCGGGCTATGGAACGTCATCACCCAGGACAGGCCCCGCATCTGCTCGATCGTGAGCTCGGCACCCACCAACGTGTTGGAGTCCGCCACGACACAGACCCAGCGGTCCTCGTAGAGGTCCGCGTGCGGCAGGTCGGTGAGGAACCCGTGCGGCAGGAGAATGAGATCGGCCCCCACGAGCACCCGCTCGGCGTCGTCGACGAGGCCTGGCGTGTTCGCGGCCAGATGCAACCGCATGCCAGGTGCCTCCCGGGCAAGCAGGTCGGCGAGGGCCGTTCCCAGGACCGCGGTGCTGTAGTCACTGGTGATGATCGTGATCTCCCGGGTCGATGAGCCCGGATCGAAGACGGGCTCTGCGGCGAAGACCCGCTCGACGCCAGCAAGCACCGTGCGGGTTCGTTCGCGCAGCTGAAGGGCAAGAGGCGTCAGGTGATAGTCGTTTCCCACGCGGCTCAATAGTGCATCGTCGAAGTGTCGACGCAGGCGAGCGAGGGACGCCGACAGGGCAGGCTGGCTCAGGCCCATCTGGGCAGCTGCCTTCGTCACGCTGCGCTCCTGCAGGAGTGCATCGAGGGCTACCAGAAGGTTCAGGTCCAGGTTGGCAAGGTGTGAGACACGGGTGCTCCGCCGCGAGCTGCCCGAATCTGCCGCATCGACGCGGCTGATAGGCGTCATGGGTACATCATGCCTTGCCATGCCTTCATGGCAGCCTCACGGTGAACGAATGGCACAACGCAAAGAAGCGCCGGGATCCCCTGGGTCCGACCACGGGCTCCAAGGAGCAGTCGTCGTCGTCACGGGAGCGGCTCGAGGACAGGGCGCTGCGGAAGCGCGGGCACTGAGCGCGGCCGGCGCTCACGTCCTGGCCCTCGACAGAGCTGATCGGGCTGATGAAGACCTGGGAGATGCCGAGTACGTCCAGCTCGATGTCACCCAGACCTCGGCATGGGCGGAACTCGTAGCCGACGTCCGAGTTCGACTCGGACGCATTGACGGTCTGGTCAACAACGCCGGCGTCACGTGGCGCGCTCGGCTCGGCGACGTCACCGTCGAGGACCTCGAACGCGTCTACACCGTGAACGTGATCGGCCCCGTGCTCGGGATCCAGCACTGCACGCCACTCATGGGGCCGGGGGGCTCGATCGTGAACGTGGGGTCGGTCGCGGCCTTGACCGGCCACGTCCCGGTGGCCTACACGACGAGCAAGTGGGCTCTGCGGGGCTTGACCAAGGTCGCTTGCCTGGAGCTCGGATCTCGAGGAATCCGCGTGAACGCGGTCCATCCGGGCTATGTCGAAACCCCCATGACGGCGACGGCCTCGGAGGCGTTCCGCGCAGCGAACATCGCCGAGACACCGCTCGGTCGCACCGGCACCGTCGACGAGGTCGCCGCGCTCGTGGTCTTCCTCCTCGGACGCGGGTCTTCCTTCATCAGCGGCGCCGAGATTCCGGTGGACGGAGGCATGACAGCGCACGGCGGGGTCAAGTCGATCGCCGACCTCCTGCCGCCTGGAGGGCCGACGCCGTAAGCGGGCCCAGGGCGCGGTGACGTAGCACAAGGGCAGGACTGGCGGGACGCTACGCGCTGCCGCGCTGCGCTCTCCGAGCGTCCGATACGACCAACAGGCCCGAGCCTCGCCACGAGGACCCCGCTCCGCCGCCCAGGCAGTCGTCCGGCAGTGTGCGCGACCGCTGTCATCACTCTCAGTGATGTGCGACATCGATTCTGAGGTCTTCCCTGATGCGTTCGTTCTGACGCACAGTCATCTGACCGCGCGGCGCTGCGCGTCCTCTGGGACGGGCGCCAGCGGCTCCTGAAGAACCTGGCCGAGAGGACGTTCAATGACGAACATGCTGGCGCACCTTGCCCACCTGGAGATCACCTCCCCGGACGTGGAGGCCTCCGTCGCCTTCTACGAGAAGCAGTTCGGGCTGCGGCCCGTCGAGCGCGACGAGGACGGCACGACATACCTGCGTTGCTGGGGTGACTACTACCCGTACAGCCTTGTCGTGTCCCCCGGCGACGAGCCACGACTGGTCAACATGGCCTGGCGCACCTCGAGCGCAGACGCGCTCGAGGAGGCGGCCGCCAGGGTCCAGGCCAAGGGAGTCGAGGGCACCTGGCACGACAAGCGCCAGGGCCACGGACGCTCCTTCCAGTTCACTGGGCCGTTCGGCCACACGATGGAGCTCTACTGGGATGTGCCGAAGCACTCGGCACCTGTCGAGCTCGCCTCGGTGTTCCCGGACCGGCCCGAGAAGCGCAGCTCGCACGCGGCCGCCCCGCGGTTCTTGGACCACGTGACGATCGCCGCGAGCGACGTCAAGGCTTTCGCTGCGTGGTACAGCGAGGTCCTCGGGTTCCGTGTCATGGCCTTCACCGAGCTCGACCACGCCGAGATCACCGTCTTCAGTGTCCTGACGACGAACGAGAAGTCCCACGACCTCGGCGTCGTCCTGGATTCGTCCGCTCGGGGCGGGCGCGTCAACCACATCGCCTTCTGGACCGACTCCGTGCAGGAACTTCTCGTGGCCGCCGACGTGCTCATGGAGAACGGCGCGCAGATCGAGTACGGACCGAGCATCCACGGGATCGGCGAGCAGTCCTTCCTCTACTTCCGCGAGCCCGGCGGCATGCGGATCGAGCTGAACACCGGCGGCTACCGCAACTACGTCCCCGACTGGCAGGCCAACACGTGGCGGCCCTCGGTGGGCTCGAACAGCATCTACCGCAACTCCGCGATGCCGATGTCGATGACGGAGTGCTTCCCGCCCGACCCGGGCAAGCCCTCGGCCACCGAGGAGGGAGTGCTGCCCGGAACCGAGGACGCACTCGTCAACCCGTACGCACGGCACGGCCAGGGCTGAGGCGGCATCGTGTTCCAGTATTTCCCCGGAAACTACGTGTGGAACCTGTCGGTCAACCTGGCCCTGCAGATGGGCGGACAGATCGGCGAGATCGACACCGTCTGCCGTCCGCTTCTCGACACCGCCACACAGGGTGATGACGCCGGCACGGTAGCGCTCATGGCCGCCTGGGAACGGCAGGGCGACACCCTCGTCGAGCTCGCGAACGAAGACGAAGCTGCAGGGCACGAGCTGTCGGCCGGCGAGAAGCTCGCTCGGGCCGCGACCTACTTCCTGACCGGCGAGCGGATGCAGGCAGCAGGTCACGCACCGCGCGCTGCGTTGTACGCCAAGTTCCGTGACACGTTCGACCGTGGCACCCACCTGGCGCGCGAGAACGCCGAACGGGTGGAGATCCCCTACGCAGGTACGCACCTCTCGGGCATCCTCACCCACGCGTTGGCCCCGGACGGAACCCGGCTCCCGGGCTCGAGTCCGCTGCTCGTGCAGGTGAACGGCCTGGACAGCACCAAGGAGATGCTCTACCGCACGGGGCCGGCGGCGAAGCTCGCCACCCGCGGCATCTCCAGCCTGTGTCTGGACCAGCCAGGAACCGGGGAGGCGCTGCGTCTCCACGGTCTGCACGCCATCCCGGAGGCCGAGAAGTGGGCGTCCGTGGTCTACGAAGCGGTGGCAGGCCGTGGCGACGTCGAGGCCGACCGGGTCGGTCTCCTGGGCGTCTCGCTCGGCGGCTACTTCGCGCCCAGAGCCCTCGCATTCGAGCCGCGCTTCGCCCTCGGTGTCGCCTGGGGTGCCAACCACGACTGGCGCGCGGTCCAGAAGGCACGGCGCGCCCGCGAGGGCGAGCGACCGGTCCCCCACTACTGGGAGCACGTGCAGTGGGTGTGGGGGGCCCGGGACCTCGACGACTTCTTCGAGATCGCGGAGAACGTCCACCTCGACGGCGTCCTGGACCGGATCCAGGTGCCGTTCCTCGTCACACACGGCGAGCACGACCGGCAGATCCCGCTCGAGTACGCCCACCGCACGTACGACCAGCTCACGGCCTCACCCGACCGCGAGCTCGTGGTGTTCACAGACCGCACCGGCGGCACCGCCCACTCCAGCGTGGACAACGGGTCCGTCGCCACGGATGTCATCGCCGACTGGGTTGCCGACCGGCTGGGCGGGAGAACACGATGACCACGGCCGTGCAGGCCCACGGTGAGGTCGCCGACGACCTGCCTCCCGTGCTCGACCGGGCCGACCCGGAGGGCGCGATCGCTGCGGCCGCCGCCCGATGCTCGAACTGGGGCCGGTGGGGCGAGGACGACGTCAAGGGCACGCTCAACCTCGTGACTGACGAGCACCGCCGACGAGCCGCCGCGCTGGTGCGGCGGGGGGCCAGCTTCTCGCTGGCGCAGAGATTCGACATGGACGGCCCGCAGAAGGGCTGGCGACGGCGCACCAACCCGGTGCACACGATGCTCGATACGGGGGTCGAGGCAGAGTTCGGCGACCAGGGCCTCCCGCACGGCATCGGCGGGGCCGACGACGTGGTGGCCATGCCCTTGCAGTGCTCCACCCAGTGGGACGGGCTGGGGCACATCTTCGACCACGGCCGCGCCTGGAACGGACGTCGCGCGAGCGAGGTTGTCACCTCGGCGGGCGACGCCGTCACCGGCATGGAGACCGTCGCCGCTGACTTCGCCGGACGCGGGGTCCTGCTCGACGTCGGGCGGCACCTGGGCGCCGCGACCGGCGGTGAGTTGCCGGACGGCTTCGCGATCCTGCCCGAACACCTCGACGCCACGATCGACGCGCAGGGCCCCACGTCTCAGGTCGGTCCCGGCGACTTCCTGGTCGTCCGGACCGGGCACTACGGGCGGACCCGCCGCGAAGGGTGGGGCGGCTACGCGGGCGGACCTGCCCCGGGACTCTCGTTCACGACCATCGACTGGCTCCGCGAGCGCGACGTGGCCGCGGTTGCCACGGACACCTGGGGCGTCGAGGTCAGGCCCAACGAGTTCGAGGACGCGTTCCAGCCGTTCCACCAGGTCGTCATCCCCCATCTCGGCTTGTTCCTCGGCGAGATGTGGGCGCTCGAGGAGCTCGGCGAGGACTGCTCCGACGAGGAGGTCTACGAGTTCCTGCTCGTCGCACCACCCCTGCCGATCACCGGTGCCGTCGGTTCGCCCCTGAACCCTGTCGCCCTGAAGTGAACGGCTGATCCCCCAAATCGAACCACCCGGAAGTGAGGCAACGATGCCTGCAGTACGTTCCGTCCTGATCGTCGGCGGTGGAGCCGCCGGCACGGCAACCGCCATCCAGCTCGCCCGAGAGGGAGTGGCTGTCGAGCTCGTCGAGGAGCGCCCCGACGTGCCCGACGTCGGGTCCGGCATCACCCTGCAGGGCAATGCCCTACGGATCCTGCGTGAACTCGGCGTGTGGGACGACATCCTCGCAGCCGGCTACCCGTTCGACTCCCTCGGCATCCGCCTGCCCGACCCCGCCGCGACCCTCGTGGCCGAGATCCCCGACGTGCGCACCGGCGGACCCGACCTCCCGGCCACCCTCGGGATGCCCCGCCCCGTCCTGGCACGCGTCCTCCTGGACCGCGCTGCCGAGACAGGGGTCAAGATCCGGTACGGCACCGTCCCGGCGACTCTGAGCCAGGACGCCTCGGGAGTCGACGCGACGTTCGCCGACGGATCGAGCGGACGGTACGACCTCGTCGTCGGCGCCGACGGCATCCACTCGTGGACGCGACGAGAGCTCGGCATCGATGTCGAGCCGACCAGCGCCGGTATGGGGATCTGGCGGGTGCACGTGCCTCGCCCGGGCGCGGTCGAGCGCACCGACCTCACCTACGGCGGCCGGTGCTACATCGCCGGCTACTGCCCCACCGGTGCGGACACGATGTACGCCTACCTCGTCGAGGACGTGCAGGACCGGTCGGAACTGAACCACGCCGAGCAGATCGACGTCTTCCGCGACCTCGCGTCGTCGTACCACGGCGCCTGGGACAGGATCCGGGACAGCCTCTCTCCGGACACCTTCATCAACTACGCGCGCTTCGAGCACCACGTCGTACCGGGCGCCTGGCACAGCGGGCGCGTTGTCCTCGTCGGCGACGCCGCACACTCCTGCCCGCCGACGATCGCCCAGGGCGCCGCGCAGGGGTTCGAGGATGCCCTCGTCCTCGCCGAGCTCCTCGTCGCCGCGGATACCTTCGACGAGTCGCTCCTCTCGTCCTACGCGAACCGGCGCCGGCCCCGCGCCTCGACCGTCGTCGAGGCGTCGGTCCAGGTCGCTCGGTGGATGCTCGACCACACCCCGCCGACCGAGGCGGACATCCCCGGCCTCATGCGACGTATCTCGACTCTCGTCACGGACCCGGCATGAGGTTCGCGCGGTACGAGCTTGCGGGGTCAGAACATCACGCGCTCGTCATCGGAACGCCGGGCGAGGAACGCCTGCACGATCTGCGCCCCGGAACTTCGCTCCTCGACCTCGCGGGAGCAGGCTTGCCCGCCGCCGCTGAAGCGGCGTCGTGGGCACGCGCCAGCTCCCCGCTCGTGCCGATCTCTGACGTCCGTCTCCTGCCACCGCTGCAGCCACCGTCGGTGCGGGACTTCGTCACGTTCGAGGAGCATGTCGAGGGTGTCGTGCGCAGCGTGTCCAGCGACGGCGCCGTCCCCGCCGCCTGGTACGACGCGCCAACGTTCTACTTCACCAATCCGCACTCGATGGTCGGTGCCCATGACGACGTCCCCGTGCCGCCTGGTTCCACACAACTCGACTTCGAGCTCGAGGTAGCCGTCGTGGTGTCCCACCCGGGGACGAACCTCTCCCCTCGTGCGGCGCGCGACCACGTCTTCGGGTACACGGTGTTCAACGACTGGTCTGCCCGGGATCTTCAGAGCCGCGAGATGCAGGTCAATCTCGGGCCTGCCAAGGGCAAGGACTCCGCCAGCACGCTCGGGCCGTGGATCGTCACGGCCGACGAGCTCGAGGAGTACCGGGACGCCGACGGGTACCTCGCCCTCGGACTCGGCGCGACGATCGGAGGTCGAACGGTCGGTCGCGACCTGTTGTCGAACGCAGCCTGGACCTTCGAAGAGTTGATCGCGTACGCCTCTCGCGGGACCTGGGTCCGGCCAGGCGACGTCCTTGCCTCCGGGACATGCGGCAACGGGGGATGCCTCGCCGAGCTCTGGGGCCGCGGTGGTGTCCAGGATCCGCCGCCGCTCGTACCCGGCGACGTCGTCCGGCTCGAGGTCGAAGGGATCGGCGCCGTCGAGAACCGAATCGTTCCCGGACCCTCCCTCAGCGACCTTCCGTTCGTACCGCCCGCACGCCCCAGAGACCGACGGCGCGACCGAGTCTCGGACACCGCGACCCACGTGCCGCGGGAGGTGAGATGACCACGCTCGAGCCTGACGCACACCAGGCCCTTGCCGGTGTGCTCCGTGACGGCATGACCATCGCCGTCGGAGGGTTCGGCCTCTGCGGAGTGCCCTACGACCTCATCGATGCCGTCCGTGCCTCCGGCGCCCGTGACCTCACGATCGTCTCCAACAACATGGGAGTGGACGGCCAGGGTCTCGGGGTGCTGCTGGAGAACGACCAGGTCCGCCGGGTCCTCGCCTCGTACGTGGGCGAGAACAAGCTCTTCGCCCGCCGCTTCCTCGACGGTGAGCTCGAGGTCGAGCTGGTCCCACAAGGCTCCCTCGCCGAACGCCTCCGGGCGGGAGGCGCAGGCATCCCCGCCTTCTACACGCCCACGGGCGTCGGCACAGCCGTCGCCGACGGCAAACCCACCGCCGAGTTCGACGGCCGCACGTACATCCTCGAACGCGCGATCCGGGCCGACCTCGCGCTCGTACATGCACACACGGCCGACGCGGCCGGCAACCTGCGATACCGGCTCACGGCGCGGAACTTCAACCCGGTCGTCGCGACGGCCGCGCCCTTCACGGCAGCATCCGTCGAGCACCTTCTCGATCCGCGGGTCGAGGGATACCTCGACCCGGACGACGTCATGACGCCCGGCGTCTTCGTGGACGCCGTCGTGACGACCACCCACGACAAACCGATCGAGAAGCGCACCGTACGCGAACGTGCTCCCCGCAACGCCGCCGTCCCCACATTCCACGGAGGTTCCTGACGTGCCCTGGACCCGCGACCAGATGGCCGCCCGAGCAGCGCACGAGCTTCGTGATGGCGACTACGTCAATCTCGGGATCGGCATCCCCACGCTCGTCGCCGGTCACGTGCCGGGCGACGTGCGTGTGACCTTGCAGAGCGAGAACGGACTTCTCGGCATCGGTCCGTTTCCGCTGGACGGCGACGAGGATCCCGACCTCGTCAACGCCGGCAAGCAGACGGTCACCATGCAGCCCGGTGCCAGCTCCTTCGACTCCGTGACGTCCTTCACCATGATCCGCGGTGGACGCATCGCGGTGGCGATCCTCGGCGCGCTCCAGGTCTCGGCCGCCGGTGACCTCGCCAACTGGCAGGTCCCCGGGTCCATGGTCAAGGGAATGGGAGGGGCGATGGATCTGGTCGTGGGTGCGCGACGGGTCGTCGTCCTCATGGACCACCTCACCCGGGACGGCGCACCCAAGATCGTCGAGGAGTGCGACCTGCCGTTGACGGCCCGAGGCGTCGTCGACCGCATCATCACAGACTGCGCCGTGCTCGACGTCGCGCCGAGCGGGCTGATCCTGCGCGAGCTCGCGCCCGGCGTCACCGCCGACGACCTTCGGACGTCGACGGAACCAGCGTTCCACGTTGACCTCGATCTCACGCGGCTCCCTGCCGCGGATTCAGGCACATGAGGCAGACCAAGGCGCACGAGATCGTCATCGTCGGCGCCGCTCGCACACCGCAAGGACGACTGCGAGGCCAGCTCGCACCGGTACCCGCCACCGAGCTCGGCGCGATCGCTCTCCGCGGCGCACTCGCCCAAGCCGACATCAGCCCCCGTGTCGTGGACGGAGTCGCGATGGGGCAGGTCCTCCAGGCCGGCGCCGGCCAGAACCCCGCCCGTCAGGCCGCGCTGGGCGCCGGCCTCGACTGGGAGGCTCGCGCCGTCACGGTCAATACAGTGTGCCTCTCAGGCCTCACCGCGATCATCGAAGCGGCCCGGTGGCTGCAGCTCGGCGAGGCAGAGGTGGTCGTCGCAGGCGGGATGGAGTCGATGACCCGGGCTCCTCACCTCCTCCCCGAGTCTCGCGCGGGATACACCTTCGGCGATGTGGGGCTCCTCGACCACGCAGGTCACGACGGCCTCACCGACGCGTTCGACGAAGTCGCCATGGGCGAGCTGACAGAGCGCAGCATCGTCAGCCAGCCGATCAGCCGAGTCCTCCAGGACGCCCTCGCGGTGCGTTCTCACCGCCGAGCGGCACGGGCCAGCGCGGACGGCACCCTGCGCGCCGAGATCGTCCCAGTCCACGTCCCCCACCGCCGTGGCGAACTCCTCGTCACGGACGACGAAGGCGTTCGCCCGCAGGCCACGGGCGACACGCTGGCGCGTCTCGCGCCAGCGTTCCACCCCGACGGCACCATCACCGCCGGCAACGCCTCTCCGTTGTCCGACGGCGCAGCAACGGTCGTCCTCACGACCCGAGCGCGCGCCGAGGCCGAGGCATGGCCCGTGCTCGCCTCACTCCGAGCGCACGCCGAAGTAGCGGGACCGGACAACACGCTCCTCGAACAGGCCGCCCGCGCGCTCACCATCGCGCTCAAGGCCGAGAACTGGACCACCGACCAACTCACCACGATCGAGATCAACGAGGCCTTCGCCGTCGTCGTCGCCGCATCGGCGCACGCCCTCGGCATCGACCCATCAGATCCCCGGCTCAACACGGACGGTGGCGGCATCGCCCTCGGACACCCGCTCGGAGCGAGCGGAGCACGGCTCGTCGTCCACGCAGCACACACCCTCCGACGCACCGCAGGGCGAGCAGGCGTTGCGCTCTGCGGTGGCGGCGGACAGGGGGCCGCACTCCTCCTCCAAGGGTGAGCCATCTGCCCAGGCACCCCCTCAGGTGACGGCCCGTCACTTCCCATGACCGCTGGCAGGCGCACGTCTCCTACCGAGCGCCCGCTAACGACGCGCCTCGACGACGAGACGCACGCAGTTGACACACCACCGTCGAAGATCAAAGGAGATCTCATGACTGACGTTGTTGAACATCACACGGCGACCCCACGCAGAGCGGGCGTCGCCCAAGCGGTGCCCTTGCTCGCGGCCAGCTGCATGCCGGTACTCGGGTCAGTCCTCATCACCCCGGTACTGCCGCAGATCTCCGAGCACTTCGCGACCGTCCCCGGCGCTCCCGTGCTCGTGCCGATGATCGTCGCCATACCGGCCCTGATGATCGCCCTCTTCGCGCCCTTCGCCGGGCAGATCGCCGACCGGATCGCGCGCAAGAAGCTCCTCCTGGGCGCACTCATCATCTACTCGGTCGTCGGTGTCGCCCCCGCGTTCATGGACGCACTCCCCAGCATCCTCGTCACCCGCGTCCTTCTTGGCATCTGCGAGGCCGCGATCATGACTGTCGCGACAGCGCTCATCGTCGACTACTTTCCCGACGAGAAGCGCAGGAATCGCTACCTCGGGCTGCAGGCCGTCACCGCGACCCTGGCCGCGACAGCCTTCATCGCCATCGGCGGCGCGCTGGGTGCCAGCGGCTGGCACACACCGTTCTGGATCTACTCAGCGGGGTTCGTGATCGCCGTCCCGGTCGCGCTCCTCCTCTGGGAACCCACGGCCCAGCGGTCCACCTCCGCCGCGACATCACTCGCGCTGTCCCGCATCCCCTGGCGCGAGATCTCCGTCCCCCTCCTCGTGACGCTGACAGGCGGCATCACGTTCTACGTGCTGATCGTCGAGATCAGCTACCTCGTGGTCGGTACCGGAGTCGATGCCCAGTCCACCGCGGTTATCGGTGCCGTTGCGGCCGGGGCATCTCTGGCCACTGCCGTCGGCGGCCTCACCTTCCCGCGCGTGGCACGGTTCACCCCCGCGACGCTGCTTCCCACGGCATTCGGGTTGCAGGCCATCGGCATGCTGGTCATCTGGCTCGCACCAGGCGGCCTCGCAGCATTGGTCACGGGAGCGGTGATCACGTCGGTGGGATCTGGACTACTCCTGCCAACCCTGGTGGTCTGGGTCATCGCACGCCAGCCGTTCGAGCAGCGTGGTCGTGTCTCCGGGCTATGGAACTCATCCTTCTACCTCGGTCAGTTCCTCGCTCCGCTCGTCGTGACCGGAGTGGCCGCCGCTCTCGGCGGTCTGCCCGCGGCGATCGGTGCCGTCGGGGCAGCGGCACTCGTACTCGCCCTACTCCTGCTCGCGCGGAGCCGACGATCACCGATCGGCGACAGCACGCCCGACTGACGGCCTTCGCCGCTACAAGTGATGCAGGGCCGGGGCGCACCAGCAGCCCCGGCCCGATCGCGGCCTAGAAGTGGTGTGCAAGCGGTTGGAGTCCACTGACCGCGCATCCACTGCCACAACAGCGCGCTTGATCAATCGACACCAGCACCACCGATCGCCGCCACACGTACCGTGGTCTCGCACTTGTTTGTTACAAAGGTGCGTTCGTTTGCAAACTAGTCTGCATCTCGACACCGGTCAGACCAGGGAAGATGACGAAACTACGGGCTAGACCTGCATGTCCACGAAGCGCGCGTAGTGCCCTTGGAACGCGACGGTGATCGTGTCGGTCGGGCCGTTACGGTGCTTTGCGACGATCAGGTCGGCCTCACCGGCTCGCGGGGACTCCTTCTCGTAGGCGTCCTCACGGTGCAGAAGGATGACCATGTCGGCGTCCTGCTCGATGCTGTTGTGGACGGCGATACCGTTGGCGACGAAGTTGTGGGTCCCGACGACCGTCGCGTCGTAGACGGGCTTCTCGCCCTCGGGGGTGATGGAGACGACCTCGTCCCACAGCAGGTCGTTGACCGCCATGATCTCGAGCTCCTCGCTGTCGAGGACTTCCGCGATCTTCCCGAGCCGCTGCCGGGAAGGCGATGCCTTGAACATCGCGCTCCCGCTGAACTGCGTCCCCATGGCTTCGGCGAACTTGCGGTGCGACATACTGCGTTCCTCGAGGAGCACGCGGACGTCGTCCCACACCTGGCGCGGCACGGTGTCGACGTTGGTGTTCGCGCGGGTGTCCCGGATGATCTCGAGGAGGCGCTCGGCGGCGGCACCGCGCTCGCCGTGCACCCCGATCTCCTGGAGGAACCGTCGCTGGTCGTCCACGCCGGAGATGTCGAGCGTGTACCCGGTCCGGTACGCGCCCTTGGCGGTTGCCGTCCGCAGGCGTGTCGAGATGCCGAAGCGCAGCAGCAGGCGGGAGAGCCCGTCGACGAGCTGACGCGAGGTCGAGGCGTAGTAGATGCGACCGCTGCGACCGTTGGCGTTGACGGTCACCGAGCCGTCGGTCGCCCAGATGTGCCGGATGAAGAGCGCGATCTGCTCCTTCGGCAGGTGGAACACGGTGGACGGCACGAACTTCTCGTGGCTCCGCGCCCCGAAGAGCCCCATGTCGTCGAGCCACTCCGCCACGGGGTTCCGCTTGCCCCGGGCGAGCCGGTACGGCGCGGGGAGGCGAAGCGTGGTGCAGCGGGCGACCGCGTACTCGTCGCGGATCGGGGTGATGCCGAAGGCACCCGCGGCCTCCGAGACGACCGCGAGGTTCTTCTCGTCGATCGACGCGTAGCGGATGGGCTGGCGCTTGACGAACGAGCCGTCGCCCAGCATGTGGGCGAGCATGACGACCTTGCGGTCGTCCCACGCGACGCTCTGCTCCGGTCCGGGGACGTGGCGCGGCACGCCGAGGCGCGAGCCCACCTGCAGCTCGCCGAGCGGCGTCCAGCCCTCGTAGGTGAGGAACGGGTGGTTGGCGGTCGCGCTGATCTCCTTGCCGGAGGCCAGCTTGAGCCGGAACGTCTCGCGCGTCCCGGTGGGGAACACGTGCGTGAGGTGGCGTCGCACGTACTGGAGGCGCTCGTTGAGCGCCCACACGGGCACGTCCTTGGCACCGAGGGCGTACAGCTCACCCATCGTGGTCTCGGCCCCCGTGTCGGCTCGCAGGATCTTGGTGTCCTCGGTGAGGCAGCCCGACTCACGCAGGTCGCTCATCGCGGGCTTCTTGTCCGTGCGCTGCTCGGCGCCACGGTTCAGCTGCGAGATCGCGATGACGGGCACCTCGAGCTCCTTCGCGAGGAGCTTGAGCGCACGCGAGAACTCGGAGACCTCCTGCTGTCGGGACTCGACTCGCTTGCCCGACGTCATGAGCTGGAGGTAGTCGATCACGACGAGCTTGAGGTCGTGCTTCTGCTTGAGCCTGCGGCACTTGGCGCGGATCTCCATGAGCGACATGTTGGGCGAGTCGTCGATGAAGAGCGGCGCCTCGGAGATCTTGCCCATGGTGCCGGCGAGCTTCTGCCAGTCGTCCTCCCCCATGGAGCCGTTGCGCATCTTCTGCAGGTGGATGCGCGCCTCGGCAGCCAACAGACGCATCGTGATCTCGTTGCGGCTCATCTCGAGCGAGAACACGACGGACGTCATGTTGTGCTTGATCGACGCCGACCTGACGATGTCGATTCCCAGCGTCGAGTTGTGCGTGGGGATCATCGTGCGACTAGCCAGGTAGAGGTGCTCGGGGTGGTCGATCTCCACGCACCGGACGGGCACCGAGTCGATGCGTCGGACGTCGACGATGAAGCGAGACCTCAGTCGAGGGGTCGACGGGCGACGACGTTCCTTGTGAACCAGTTTCTTCCGCTCGAGAGCGAAGACGTCGTCGTCGGTCGTGAACGTGATGGTGTAGGCGGTGGACGACTTTTCGGATCGCCCGCCCACCCTCTTCTCGGACCAACCCGTCCGGTACCCGAGGCTGTGGATCAGTTCGCGGACGCCTTCGGCAAGGCGCCGGTTCGTCAGGGCGATCTGGGGGCTACCCGTGGGATTGACCGTGCCGTCCGTGTCCAGGAGTCCCGCCAGCAGCTCGCGACGCTGCGCCTCGCTCGCCCGGAGGTAGGTGAGGGGGATGTGCTTGTCGTCCATCACACCGAGCGTGCGCAGGATCCCGGCGACGGTCCCGCGAGCGTTGTGGCAGTCCTGGCAGCGCCGAAGACCGGTGCTGGGGCGTCCGCAGTCCGGGCACGTCGGGGCAGGCATCTTCTCGGAGATGCCCTTGGACTTCCCACCGCACGAGCGTCCACAGGTCTTGATCTGGCTCGTACGTGGCAGGAACTCGCGCCCGCAGACGACACAGTTCCGCGTGGCGACGGCCGGTGCCTCGGGAAGCTGCAGCGTGTAGAGGCGCGCCGCCCCCTCGAAACGCGTGCGCTCCTCGGCGACCAGTCCCAGCCCTTCGATACGTGCCGCGATCTCGGGATCGGCAGACGTGAACCGGGCTGATGCGGAGTGACCGTCCCCCAGCCAGACACCCAGGGCGTAGGGATGCAGGGGAAGGTCCGCCACGGGGAGTGCCAGCGCACCCGCCGTCCTCACCGCGTGGTTGGCGCGTCGGTCTGCCGTCTCGCACCGGAGCGTCGCGGCGATCTCCTCGGTGGTCCGAACGGTCCCGTCCAGCCCACCCTTCCGGCGCGACGCCCTGGTGCTCGTCGACCATTCGTGCAGCGCATCGGCCACGATCGTCGTACCGTCGTCGAACACGACCTCGTAGCACGGCCGGTCCGTGAGGACCTCGGTCGCGCCCACGACGGTCGTCGGGGTGCCGTCCGCAGCGAGGAGCTGGTCACCGACCGCCACCTCGCCCATGGTGGTCCACCCCGTCGGCGTGGGCAGGAGGGTGTCGAGCGCGAGCGCCTTCCCGATGGCCGGGCGCGCCGCGATCACGATCATCTGCCCGGGGTGCAGCCCGTTGGTCAGGCGGTCAAGGTCCGCGAACCCGGTCGGGACCCCCACCATGCCCTCGCCGCGGTGCCCGGCGGCCTCGATCTCGTCGACGGTCCCGCCGATGACCTCGCCCAGGACGATGTAGTCCTCGGCGGTGCGTCGTTCGGTGACCGCGTAGACCTCGGCCTGCGCGTTGTTGACGACGTCGTCGACGTCGCCCCCGTCGGTCGCGTACCCGAGCTGCACGATGCGCGTCCCGGCCTCGACGAGGCGGCGCAGCACGGCCCGCTCGCGCACGATGCGGGCGTAGTAGCCCGCGTTCGCGGCGGTGGGGACCATGGCCATGAGGTCGTGGATGTAGGGCGCTCCGCCGATCCGTCCCAGCTCGCCGCGGCGCGTGAGCTCGGCGACGACCGTGATGGCGTCGGCAGGCTCACCACGACCGTAGAGGTCGATGATGACGTCGTAGATCGACTCGTGCGCGGGCTTGTAGAAGTCGGTGCCGCGGATCTGCTCGATCACGTCCGCGATGGCGTCCTTGGACAGGAGCATGCCACCGAGGACGCTCTGCTCGGCCGCGATGTCCTGCGGCGGGGTGCGGTCGAAGCCGGGACCACCGCTGCCTGCGGGCGGTCCGAAGCTCGACTCGAGCTCGTCGATCGACATGCGGGCCCCTCACTCCCCCGGCGTGGCCGGGTATCGTCCTGCGTCGCACATCTGTTCTACTCCGGCCCACCAACACGTCCTTGAGCCCGCGTCGTTGAGGGGTGTCGTGTGGTGCTGCACCGTCGACCGTCCGTAGGCCCGAGCATGCACGACTCAGCGACAGTAGATCGCGCTTCCATCCCCCGCAAACGACCCTGTTCACAGAGGTGTGGACAGCCTGTGGACAGACCCCGCCAGCCTGTTCACAGCCATGTGGACAACCATGTGGACAACTGACGAGTTGTCCCCTGTACAGGCCCATGAGCAGCCTGTTCACTAGGCTCAGGGGTGTGGACGAAAGAAATTCCGGCGACACGCCGCACGCACGCCAGCCAGCTCCCGGTCAGCCCTCCGACGCCGGTCGTTCACCCCGTTCACCCGAGGACCCCTCCCCGGTCACCGCCGGTGCCCCGCACCCGCAGCCGTCGTCCACAGGGAGCGCCCCGCCGAGCCGTCGCGTGATCGACCGGCAGATCCTGGCCCTCGCGGTCCCTGCCCTGGGCGCGCTCGTCGCGGAGCCGATCTTCGTGCTCGTGGACAGCGCCGTCGTCGGGCACCTGGGGACCGCCGAGCTCGCCGGGCTCTCCCTCGCGTCCACGGTCCTCCTGACCCTCGTCGGCCTGTGCGTGTTCCTCGCGTACGCGACGACCGCGGCCGTGGCCCGGCGCATCGGCGCCGGGCACCGGCGCGAGGCGCTCCAGTCCGGGATCGACGGGATGTGGCTCGCGCTCGGGCTGGGCCTCGTCCTCGCGGCGACCCTGTGGGTAGGTGGCGGCTGGGCGATCGGCGCGATGGGCGGCACGGGCGAGGTCGCGGAGCACGCCCTGGTGTACCTGCGGTGGTCGGGTCTGGGCCTGCCCGGCATGCTCGTCGTCCTCGCCTCGACGGGGGTCCTGCGCGGCCTGCAGGACACGCGCACGCCCCTCTACGTCGCCGCGGGCGGAGCGACGTTCAACGCGGTCCTCAACGTCGTCCTCGTGTACGGCGTGGGCCTGGGCATCGCGGGCTCGGGCATCGGGACCGCCGTCGCACAGCTCACGATGGGCGCGGTGCTCGCGGTCGTCGTCGTGCGCGGGGCCCGACGCGAGGGTGCCTCCCTGCGCCCCGCCGCGGGCGGCATCTGGTCCAACGCGCGCGCCGGCGCACCGCTGTTCGTGCGCACGCTCTCGCTGCGCCTCGCGATCCTCCTGACGGTCTTCGTCGCGACGGGGCTCGGCGAGGTCACGCTCGCCGGCTACCAGGTCGTGGCGTCGGTGTGGGGGCTCGCGGCGTTCGCGCTCGACGCCCTCGCGATCGCCGCGCAGGCCCTCGTGGGTCACGGCCTGGGCGCCGGTGACCGGTCGCACGTGCGCTCGGTCCTGCGTCGCACGCTCGAGTGGGGCGTCGCGGCGGGCGCGCTCCTCGGCCTGGTCATGGCGGCGGGCGGATGGTGGTTCGCGCTGTTCTTCACGTCCGACCCCGACGTCCGCACCGCCGTCGCGCTCGGGATGGCCGTGTGCGGTCTGCTGCTCCCCATGGCGGGGTGGGTCTTCGTCCTCGACGGCGTGCTGATCGGCGCCGGGGACGGCCGCTACCTCGCGTGGGCGGGCATGGTCACGTTCGTCGTGTACGTGCCGTTCGCGCTGGCGGTCCGCGCCCTCGCGCCCGACGGCGCCGCCGGCCTCGCGTGGTTGTGGGCGGCCTTCGCGGGGGTCTTCATGGCGGCGCGTGCCCTGACCACGGGGCTCCGTGCGCGCGGCGACCGGTGGATGGTCACGGGCGCCTGAGACGCCGCCCGGCCCGGGACGCACGAAGGCCCGGCCCCCTCCGCAGAGGGGACCGGGCCTTCGGTGACGATCTCCGATCCATCCATCCCTCACGGGACAGGGGCGATCAGTCGATCAGGCAGCCACCACGTTGACCGCGATGTTCGCCGAGACCTCGGCGTGCAGGCGGATGGTGACCGTGTACGAACCGGTCGACTTGATCGGCTGGCCGATCTCGATCTTGCGCTTGTCGACGGACGGGCCGCCGGCAGCCTTCACGGCCTCGGCGATGTCACCCGTGGTGACAGCACCGAACAGACGGCCGCCCTGGCCCGCCTTCGCGGTGACGACGACAGGCTTCGACTGCAGCGAGTCGCGCGTCGCCTTGGCCTCGTCGAGCGTCGCGATCTCGCGAGCCTTGCGAGCCTTGCGGATCGCAGAGATCTGCGACTCGGCACCCTTGGACCATCCGGTCGCCAGGCCACGGGGCACGAGGAAGTTACGGGCGTACCCGTCCTTGACCTCGACCACGTCGCCGGGCTCGCCCAGGCCGGTGACCTCGTGGGTCAGAATGAGCTTTGCCATGTTCTATCCCCTCTCGATCAGCGTGCGGACGACGAGTACGGCAGGAGCGCCATCTCGCGAGCGTTCTTGACGGCACGTGCGATCTGACGCTGCTCCTGGACGGAGACGCCGGTCACGCGACGGGCACGGATCTTCCCGCGGTCGGAGATGAACTTCCGCAGCAGGGTCGTGTCCTTGTAGTCGACCGACTCGATCTTCGCCGACTTCAGGGGGTTGGACTTCTTCTTGGGCTTGCGCACCACTGGCTTCGCCATGGTGTTGCTCCTTCACAAGGTGCTATCCCCGGCCGGGGTGGGTGCCGTCGTCGGGCACCTGCCCCGCCGGGAAGGGTTTGTCTGGGGTGAGCGGTGACTAGAAGGGGGGCTCGTCCGAGAACGAGGACCCACCCGACGACGCCGGGCCAGCCGTGGCCCACGGGTCGTCGTTGTTCTGCTGGCCACCGCCGGAAGCGCTGAAACCACCGCCGTTCGAAGCGCCGCCGCCGCCGAAGCCGCCGCCACCACCGAAGTTGCCGCCGCCCGAGCGCTGGGCCCGGGTGACCTTCGCGGAGGCGTACTTCAGGGAAGGACCGATCTCCTCCACCTGCAGCTCGACGACCGTGCGCTTCTCCCCCTCGCGGGTCTCGTACGAACGCTGGACCAGACGGCCCTGAACAACCACGCGCATGCCCTTGGTCAAGGACTCGGCGACGTTCTCCGCGGCCTCGCGCCAGATCGAGCAGCGCATGAACAGCGTGTCGCCGTCCTTCCACTCGTTGCTCTGGCGGTCGAAGGTGCGCGGCGTGGACGCCACGGTGAAGTTGGCGACGGCAGCCCCAGCGGGGGTGAAGCGAAGCTCCGGGTCCCCGGTCAGGTTCCCGACCACCGTGATGACGGTTTCACCAGCCATGCCAGCTCCTCATTGTTCGTTGCGTATCGAAGACTCTTCGAAGGGGATGACCCCCGTCCGCGGACATCCCACCACGTGCCACCGACGTCGTCCGTGAGGACGCGCAGCGCACCGGGGGTGCCACGAGGGAAGTCAGACGTGCGAGGCGATCAGCGAGCGTCGGTGCGCAGGACCTTCGTGCGCAGGACGACCTCGTTGAGGCCGAGCTGACGGTCCAGCTCCTTGGCCGTGTCCGACGTCGCGGTGAAGTCGACGACGGCGTAGATGCCCTCGGACTTCTTGTTGATCTCGAAGGACAGGCGGCGACGGCCCCAGATGTCCACCTTGTCGACAGTGCCACCGTCGGTCTTGATGACCGTCAGGTACTTGTCGAGCGACGGAGCAACGGTGCGCTCCTCGATCTCGGGGTCGAGGATGATCATCAATTCGTACTGACGCATGCGGTTAACCCACCTCCTGCGGACTCAGCGGTCACGGTCTCTCCGTGACAGGAGGGTTGTGCGTCGCTGTGCGGTCACCGTGCTGATGGCAGCGCGGAACAAGACACAGCAAGATCCCAAGGTACCCGGTCATGGCCGGGGTCGGGAAATCTGGGTGGTGCTCCGGTGGCGGCGCGGACCGCGCCGCCACCGGAGCAGGAGCTACTGGCCCCCGCCGCCGCCTTGTCCGCCACCGGCGTTCCCCTGACCGGTCGAGCCCTCCTCGCCGCCCTCCGGCGGATCAGGGGTCGGGGTCGGGGTCGGTGTCGGGGTCGGTTCCGGTGCGACCGGCTCGGGCCCCTTCGACAGGACGATCGAGACGCGGCTGCCCGGCGCGACCTGCTTCCCGCCGGGGGCGCGGATGACCACGCCCGGAGGCTCGGGCGAGTAGGCCTCCGTGAAGCTGGCGGTGAGGTCGAGCTCCGCGAGGATCTGCGCGGCCTCGGCCTTCGACTTGCCCAGGAGGTTCGTCGGGACAGTCACCGTGGTCGGCTCCTCGGGCTCCGTGGGCTCCTCGGGCTCGACCGGTTCCTCGATCGTCGGGACGTCCGACGGCTCCTCGCTCGGGGTCGCGGTCGGGGTCGGCTTCTTCATCGTGTACTTCGGGAACTCCTGGACGTCGGCGTACTGCGGGAGCGCGAGCACGCCCTCCATGTACGACGTCCACGCCTCCACGGGCCAGGTACCACCCGTGATGGACTGGCGGGACCACTTGCCGAACGAGGTGATGGACTCCTGAGCCTTGGTGTCGTCGTTGTACTGGTAGAGGCCGACGACGGTCGCGAGCTGCGGCACGTACCCGGCGAACCACGCCGACTTGTTGTCGTTCGAGGTTCCGGTCTTGCCGGCCACGGGGCGCCCGAGGGCCTTCGCGTGCGCGCCCGAGCCACCCTTCTGCTCCACGACCTGCGTCATGGCGTAGGTAGCGGCGGCCATCACGTCGGGCGCGAAGACCTGCTCGTTGCGCCCCTCCGGCTCCCAGATCTCGGCGCCGGCGTTCAGCGTCGTGACCGACTGCACGACGTGCGGCGTGGACTCGTACCCCTGCGCGGCGAACGTCGCGTAGGCGTGCGCGAGGTCGATGGGGCGCACCGTGGCGGAACCCAGCACGTTGGACGGGACGGGCAGCAGGTCCTGGGTGTCCTTGGGGATGCCCGCCTTGACCGCCGCGTCGACCGTCGCCTGCGGGCCGACCTCCATGTTGAGCGCCGCGTACACGGTGTTGACCGATTTGGCGGTCGCCTTGACGAGGTCGATCTGCCCGTAGGGCTCGTCGCCGAAGTTCACGACCTTGCGGTCACCGTCGTAGAACCCGGGGACCTGGATGTTGTTGTTCCCGTCGTAGCGCTCCGACAGGTCGATGCCCTTCTCGAGCGCCGCGACCAGGGTGAACGGCTTGAACGTCGAACCTGCCTGAGCCGCGCCCTTGGTGGCCGTGTTGTAGGGCTTGGAGACGTAGTCCGAGCCTCCGTACACCGCCTTGACCGCTCCGTCCGCCGGGTCGATCGACACGATGGACGGGGTCAGGTACGGCGACGCAGCGTTGTCCCCCTCGCGCGGGAGCGTCTCGGGGTTCTCAGCGGTCTTGACCGCCAGCTCCTGCATGGACTTGTTGAACGTCGTGACGACCTTGTAGCCCTTCTTGTACAGGTCCTCGACGTCGCGCCCGGAGTTGGCCCACTCCTCCTCCACCAGCTCGAGCAGGTAGCCGGCCTGGCCCCCCTTGGAGTTCGCCGCGGGCTTCTTCGGCTGAACCTCCGGGAAGACGGCTGCAGCCTTCTCCTCGGCCGAGATGAAGTCGTGCTCGGCCATGCGGTTGATCACGCGCTGCCACTTCTCCTGCGCGATCTCCGGGTTGACGGCCGGGTCGTACCTGTTCGGGCTCGGGATCACCGCGGTGATCAGCGCGGCCTGGGAGATCGTGAGCTGCGCCGCCGGGACGTTGAAGTACGCCTTCGCGGCCGCCTCGATGCCGTGCGCACCACGACCGAAGTAGATCGTGTTGAGGTAGTTCCCCAGGATCTCTTCCTTGTCCTGCTCCTGGGTCAGGCGCAGGGCGAGCATCG
Source organism: Oerskovia sp. 140933 (assembly GCF_059651515.1). Taxonomy (NCBI): domain Bacteria; kingdom Bacillati; phylum Actinomycetota; class Actinomycetes; order Micrococcales; family Cellulomonadaceae; genus Oerskovia; species Oerskovia sp. 140933. The sequence goes on along the minus strand of NZ_JAMXIO010000018.1, from coordinate 44,494 downwards.
CCTCACGGAACTTGCCGACGTAGCTGGAGATCGTCTCGTCGGAGTAGTAGCGCTCGGCGTACTGCTGGGTGATGGTCGAGGCCCCCTGGCGCGCACCACCCTTGAGGTTGTTCACGGCAGCACGGGCGATGCCCTTGATGTCGATGCCGGAGTTCTCCCAGAAGGTCTCGTCCTCGGACGCGACGACCGCGTTGCCCACGTACTCGGGCAGGGTGTCGAACGGCACGATCACCCGGTTCTCGACCTGGAAGGACCCGATCTCCGAGGCACCGTCGTCGTAGTACACCGTGGTCTTCTGCTGCTGGGTCGCGTACGCGGGCTCGCTCGGCACCGACGTCGTGGCGTAGGCCGCGATGACCACTCCTGCGACCAGGGCGACACCCGTGAGGAAGGTCCCGAGCAGCACACGCCACGACGGGAGCCACCGACGGAATCCCTTGACATGGGAGCGGGGGTAGTTGAAGAACCGGCGCTTGCGCGCCGTGGTGGCCGTGCGCGCTGTGCTGGCGGTGCGCGCCGTGCCCTTCGTCTGCCTCGCGGAGCTCGCCACGGTTCACCTTCCTCTGGGAGTCACTTCTGGCCCGGACAGGCGCCGCGCTACGCCCAGGAAGGGGCGAGGGGGGACGCGGACATGCATCGGACCACCCTGAACAATAGGCCGTCGGTCCGCCGGGGCAAGGACCACGACGGGCGGATCGCCATTGTTTCGCCACAGCCACGCTGCAGGTCCGCCAGTCCTTCACATCTGCTCGCCTGCAGGAAGACATTGCGCGCAGGAGCGATTCCACCTAGCCTGTCGATGTATCGACTCGATACATCGAGTAGGTGAACCAGCCCGAACCGCCCTCCGCGCGGCAACGGTCCCAGCGGAAGAGGAGGTGTCATGGCACGCAGCCGTTCCGACGTGCTGGAGACAGCCATCCTCGGCCTCCTCAACGAGTCCCCGCTGCACGGGTACGAGCTCCGCAAGCGGCTCAACCTGATGCTCGGCTCGTTCCGCGCCTTCTCCTACGGTTCCCTCTACCCGGCGCTCAAGGCGATGGTCGCGCACGGCCACATCGTCGGCACCGAGTCACCCACCACCCCTCCCCACGCACTGTCCGGCAAGCGTGCCCGGATCGTGTACCAGCTGACGGCCGAGGGCAAGGAGCGTCTTCAGACGGTCCTCGCGAGCTCGGGACCGGCGGCCTGGGAGGACGAGAGCTTCGACGTCAGGTTCGCGTTCTTCGCGCAGACCGACGCCGAGACCCGTCTCCGCATCCTCGAGGGCCGGCGCAGCCGGCTCACCGAGAGGCTGGAGTCGGTCAGGGAGTCAGCGGCTCGCACTCGCGAGCGGCTGGACGAATACACCCTTGAGCTGCAACGTCACGGCCTGGAACAGGTCGAACGTGAGGTTCGCTGGCTCGACGGACTGATCACGACCGAGCGCGACCGTCGTCGCACCCGGCCGTCGAGCGGCCCCGAGAACCGTCACGGGCACGACAACCACTAATTACGAAGCCGTCGGCGCGCAGCGCCTCCGGCACTGACAGCAAGGAGCGAGGATGTCCTCCATCCGCGTCGCCATCGTTGGCGTCGGAAACTGCGCATCTTCCCTGGTCCAGGGCGTGCACTACTACCGCGATGCTGACCCGAGCAGCACCGTGCCCGGACTGATGCACGTGCAGTTCGGTGACTACCACGTGTCCGACCTGGAGTTCGTCGCCGCTTTCGACGTCGACGCCAAGAAGGTCGGCTTCGACCTCTCGGAGGCCATCAACGCCTCGGAGAACAACACGATCAAGATCGCCGACGTCCCGCCGCTGGGCGTGCCCGTCCAGCGCGGTGTGACGAACGACGGTCTCGGCAAGTACTACCGCGAGACCATCGAGGAGTCCGACGCCGAGCCGGTCGACATCGTCGCCGCTCTCAAGGAGTCGGGCGCGGACGTGCTCGTCTGCTACCTGCCGGTCGGGTCGGAGATCGCCGCCAAGTACTACGCGCAGTGCGCGATCGACGCGGGCGTCGCGTTCGTCAACGCCCTGCCGGTCTTCATCGCGTCGGACCCGGAGTGGGCTGCGAAGTTCGAGGCCGCCGGTGTCCCGATCGTCGGCGACGACATCAAGTCGCAGGTCGGCGCGACCATCACGCACCGCGTCCTCGCGAAGCTCTTCGAGGACCGCGGCGTCGTGCTGGACCGCACGTACCAGCTGAACGTCGGCGGCAACATGGACTTCAAGAACATGCTGGAGCGCACGCGCCTCGAGTCCAAGAAGATCTCGAAGACGCAGGCCGTGACGTCGAACCTCGAGGGTCCCCTCGGCGGCAAGACCGAGGACCGCAACGTCCACATCGGCCCGTCGGACTACGTCGCGTGGCTCGACGACCGCAAGTGGGCGTACGTCCGCCTCGAGGGTCGCGCGTTCGGCGAGGTGCCCCTGAACCTGGAGTACAAGCTCGAGGTCTGGGACTCCCCCAACTCGGCCGGCATCATCATCGACGCCGTCCGCGCCGCGAAGATCGCCAAGGACCGTGGCGTCGGTGGCCCCATCCTGTCGGCGTCGACGTACTTCATGAAGTCCCCGCCGGTCCAGATGGAGGACACGAAGGGCCGTGCGGCTCTGGAGGCCTTCATCGCCGGTGAGAACGAGCGCTGATCCGTAGCGAGCCTGCGAGCGCAGGACCAGCGCGACCATAGCCACCTGCGCTGATCCGTAGCGAGCCTGCGAGCGCAGGACCAGCGCGACCATAACCACCTGCGCTGATCCGACCGCTCACGACGAGGGTCCGGAACCTGAGGGTTCCGGGCCCTCTTCGCGTGCCGACGGCGTCGGTCGCCCACGCCCCTCGTCGCACCCGGGTCGGGCACCGGCACGAGACAGGTGGTCCCGTACGAGACTGGTGGTTCGGGCCGTGTCCGGGGCACCTGTCTCGTACCGGACCACCCGCCTCACGGTTCAGCCCTCCCGGCCCGGGGCGTGGATCCCTCCCGCCACCGCATACCCTGAACCGGTGGGTGTGATCTCGGAACTCGGCGTCCTGCTTCGGCTGCGCGACTTCAGGAAGCTCTTCGCCGTCCGTCTGGTGAGCCAGGCGGGGGACGGGATGTTCCAGGTCGGGCTGGCGTCGCTCCTCTTCTTCTCCCCGGAGTCCCAGGGCACGGCAGCCTCGATCGCTGCGGCGTTCGCGGTGATGCTGGCTCCGTTCACGATCGTGGGACCGTTCGCGGGGGTCTTCCTGGACCGCTGGAGCAGGCGGCAGGTGCTGGTGTGGGGCAACGCGGTGCGCGTGGTCCTGACGGCCGCGACCGCCGTCCTGATGCTGACCACGGGCGTGACGCCGTGGATCTACGTCCTGGCGCTGGCGACGCTCTCGGTCAACAGGTTCCTGCTCGCGGGCCTGTCGGCGGGTCTGCCGCGCGTGGTCGACGGGCCGCTGCTCCTCACGGCGAACTCGCTGACGCCGACGCTCGGTGCCGCGGCGGCCTTCGTGGGCGGCGGCATCGGCTTCCTGCTGAGCCTCACGTTCGAGCCGGGCCGCGTCAAGGACTCGGTCGCGCTGGTGTGCGCGGCGGTCGTGTTCGGGCTGGCGTCTCTGCTGGCGCTGCGCATGTCGCGCGGGCTGCTGGGCCCGGACAAGCCTGCCGAGGCCGCGATCACGACTGAGATCGCGAAGGTCGCGCGCGGGCTCGCGGACGGTGCGCGCTATCTCGTGGCGCGCCGCACGCCGGGTCAGGCCCTCATGGTCATGGCGACGCACCGGTTCCTGTACGGGGTGACGTTCATCGCGTCGATCCTCATCTCGCGCAACCTCCTGTCGGACCCGGGGAACACCAACGCGGGGCTGGCGACGTTCGCGACGGTCGTGGGGCTCACGGGGGCGGGCGGTGCGCTGGCCGTCGTCCTGACCCCGACGGTGTCGCGGTACACGGGCCCGCACCTGTGGATCGCGCTCATGCTGGGCCTGGCGGCGGTGAGCCAGCTGCTGCTGGCGACGACGCCGTCGCGCACCGTCGTCTACGCGGGGGCGCTGCTCCTGGGCCTGGCCGCGCAGGCGACCAAGATCGCGGTGGACACGATCGTCCAGCGGGACACCGCGGACGCCTACCGGGGTCGCGCGTTCGCGTTCTACGACGTCCTGTACAACGCCGCGTTCGTGGGGGCCGCTGCCCTCGCGGCGTTCACGCTGCCGGACTCGGGGTACTCGCGCCCGGTCTTCGTGGTGCTCGCGGTCGCGTACGTCGCGGCGGCTGTGGTGTTCGGCCGGTTCGGGGCGCGGCACGCCGCGGGGCCCGACGACGTCGCTCGCCTCCCGGCGGGACCTTCCGACGAGCGGACCACGGCAGGCTGAGCCGGCCCGCCCCTCGCGCCGGGCGCCGCGATCTCGCGGTGCAGAGCGACCGATGAGTCGTGCCCGGAAAAGGAGTCGTCAGGACCGGGGGGAATATCCGAGGATGGATGAGCGTCGTTCTCGTAGGGCGTACGACATCACGACCGGCGCTCCCCCCGTTCCTCGCTGCGTGCTGTCCTCAGTCGCGTGCGCACCGACCCCACAGGAGAGCACATGCAGGTACCTCAGAGCACCGCCCCGTCCTTACGCACCCCGGAGAAGCTGTCACGCGAGAACTTCCTCGTGATCGCGCTCCTGCTCGTGTCGGCCTCGGTCGTCATCCTCAACGAGACCACCATGGGCGTCGCGCTCCCCCACCTCATGGAGGAGATGGGCATCACGGCGACGACCGGGCAGTGGTTGACCACGGCCTTCATGCTGACCATGGCGGTCGTCATCCCCGCGACGGGTTTCCTCCTGCAGCGGCTGGGCACGCGTGGCGCGTTCCTGCTCGCGATGTCCCTGTTCAGCGCTGGGACGGCCCTCGCGGCGTTCGCGCCCGGCTTCGGCTGGTTGCTGGGCGCTCGCGTGGTGCAGGCGTCGGGCACGGCGATCATGATGCCGCTGCTCATGACGACGATCATGACGCTGGTCCCGCCGAGCGCGCGCGGCCGCATCATGGGCAACGTCGCGATCGTCATGGCGGCGGCGCCGGCCCTGGGCCCGACGCTGTCCGGACTGGTGCTCGAGGCCCTGTCGTGGCGGTGGATCTTCGGCTTCGTGCTGCCCATCGCTCTCGTCGCCCTCGCGTTCGGCGCGAAGTACGTCAAGGACTCGGCCGACCGTACACACACCCGTCTGGACCCGTTGTCGCTGTTCCTGGCCGTGCTGGCGTTCGGCGGGCTGGTCTTCGGCCTGTCCAACCTGGGCGAGGCGGCACGCGCCACCCCGGCCGTGCCGGTGTGGATCCCGCTCGTCGTCGGGCCGGTGGCGCTCGCGCTGTTCGTCGCGCGCCAGCTCGTGCTCCAGCGTCGCGACGCCGCGCTGCTCGACCTGCGCGTGTTCTCCTCGCGCGGTTTCACGGTGTCGCTCGGCATCATGTCGGTCGCGATGATCGCGCTGTTCGGGTCGATCATCCTGCTGCCGCTGTACCTGCAGACCGCGTTGGGCCTCGAGCCCGTGCTCACGGGTCTGCTGATGCTGCCGGGCGGGCTGATCATGGGTCTGCTGGGCCCGACGGTCGGCCGCCTGTACGACCGCATCGGTCCGCGGCCCCTGGTCCTGCCCGGGCTGAGCGCGGTCGCGGTCTCGCTCGCGACGCTGACGACGGTCGGCGCGACGACGTCACCGTGGTTCGTCCTGGGCGCGCACGTGGTCCTGAGCCTGGGTCTGGCGTTCGTGTTCACGCCGCTGTTCACGGGGGCGCTCTCGTCGCTCAAGCCGTCGCTGTACTCGCACGGCAGCGCGATGATCGGCACGGTCCAGCAGCTCGCGGGTGCCGCGGGCACGGCGCTGTTCGTCGCGGTCATGACGTCGCGCGAGGTCGCCCGGGCGGCGGAGGGTGCCACCGCCCGGGTCGCCCTGGCCGACGGTGTGTCCACGGCGTTCGTCTGGGGCGCGGTGGTCATGCTGGTCGCGGTCGCGCTGTCGTTCCTGCTGCGCAGGCCCGCGGCCGAGGAGCCCACGGACACCGTGCCCGACGGCGCCGCGTCCGTCACGCAGGACGCCCCGGTCCTCGAAGGGGTCGGGGAGGCGGCCGAGCGCCGCTGACGCTCCGTCCCGGTCCCTGCGGACCGGGCACGGGAGGCGCGAAGGGCGGGCACCGTGGGTGCCCGCCATTCGCGCGTCGGGACGCCGTGCGGGGTCCGTGGTCACGACCCCTGGTCGGTCACGCCTCGCGCGCTGCCCACCACGTCAACAGCTCCTCGCGTGCCGCGTCCTCACCGAGGGGCCCCCGGTCGAGACGCAGCTCCAGGAGGAACTTGTAGGCCTGCCCGACCTCCGGGCCCGGCGGGATGCCCAGGATCGCCATGATCTGCTGCCCGTCGAGGTCGGGACGGATCGACGCCAGCTCCTCCTCGCCACGGAGCCGCTCGATGCGCTGCTCGAGGTCCGTGTAGGCGTCGGAGAGCCGCTGCGCCTTGCGCTTGTTGCGCGTCGTCGAGTCCGCGCGGGTCAGGCGGTGCAGGCGTTCCAGGAGCGGCCCGGCGTCGGTCACGTAGCGGCGCACGGCGGAGTCGGTCCACTCCCCCTCGCCGTAGCCGTGGAAGCGCAGGTGCAGCTCGACGAGGCGGGACACCTGCTTGACGGTGTCCTTGTCGAAGCGCAGCGCCTTGAGCCGCTTCGCGGTGAGCTTGGCCCCGACGACCTCGTGGTGGTGGAAGCTCACGCCGCCGCCGGGCTCGAACCGGCGCGTGGCCGGCTTGCCGATGTCGTGCAGGAGCGACGCGAGACGGAGGACGAGGTCCGGGCCGGGGACCGCGCCGTCGGGCCCGGTCTCCTGGGCGATCGCCTGCTCCAGGACGGTCAGCGAGTGCTGGTAGACGTCCTTGTGCCGGTGGTGCTCGTCGATCTCGAGGCGCAGCGCCGGGAGCTCGGGCAGGACGTGGTCCGCCAGGCCCGTGTCGACGAGGACCTCGAGGCCCTTGCGCGGGGCGTCGGACAGCAGGAGCTTCGTCAGCTCGTCGCGCACCCGCTCGGCGGAGACGATCTCGATGCGTGCGGCCATGTCGACGATCGCGGCACGGGTCGCGGGCTCGACGTCGAACCCGAGCTGGGCGGCGAAGCGCGCCGCCCGCATCATGCGCAGCGGGTCGTCGTCGAACGAGCGCTCGGGGGCGATCGGGGTGCGCAGGACACCCAGCGCGAGGTCCGCGAGGCCGTCGTGCGGGTCCACGAACAGCATCTCCGGGACCCGGACCGCCATCGCGTTGACCGTGAAGTCCCGTCGCGACAGGTCGCCGACCAGGGTGTCGCCGAACGCCACGAGCGGCTTGCGCGACGCCGGGTCGTACTCGTCCGTCCGGTAGGTCGTGACCTCGACCACCAGCTCCCCCGTGCCCCGCGGGCTGCCCTTGGGCGCGAAACGCTTGGCACCGATCGTGCCGAACTCCTTGCCGATGTCCCAGTGCGCGTCCCCCCACGCCGCGAGCAGGGCCTGCGTCTGGTCCGGGTCGGCCGACGTCGCGAAGTCGAGGTCGTTGCTCGCGCGCCCCAGGAACGCGTCGCGGACCGGGCCGCCGACCAGCGCCAGCTCGTGGCCGGCCTCACGGAACAGCTCACCCAGCTCGATCGCGGCCGGGGCCATCTCGGTCAGGACCGCGAGCGCACGGCGCAGCAGCTCGAGCTGCTCGGGCGTCGTCGGCACCCCGCGGGACCCCTCGGCGGGCAGCGCGAGAGGATCGGGGACGGGAGAGTTCTGGGAAGGAGTGGGCACGACATCCAAGCGTGCCAGATCAGGCCGGGACTCCACACTCGGTAATGTTGGGTCATGTCCACCCCAGCGCACTCTCCGGACCATCGCGGTGTACCAGCGCCGCCCGGTGGGCACGCGCTGCGGATCGACCCGGACACCGCGCGGCCCCCCGACCCGTCGCCCGCCCCGACCGCGCCGCTGCCCGTCGTCGAGGAGATCTCCGCAGGTGGGCTGGTCGTCGACACCTTCGAAGGGCTCTACCGGGCCGCGGTCATCGCGCGGCGCAACCGCGGCGGTCGGCTCGAGTGGTGCCTGCCCAAGGGGCACCTCGAGGGCGAGGAGACGCCGGAGGAGGCGGCCGTCCGCGAGATCGCGGAGGAGACCGGGATCACGGGCGTCGTCCAGGTCCCGCTCGGCATCATCGACTACTGGTTCACCGGCGAGGACCGCCGCGTCCACAAGGTCGTCCACCACTTCCTCCTCCGGGCGACCGGCGGTCGCCTCACGGTCGAGGGCGACCCCGACGGCGAGGCCGAGGACGTGGCCTGGATCCCCTTCGAGGACCTCTCCGACCGCCTGTCCTACCCCAACGAACGGCGTCTCGCGGCCGTCGCCCACGACGTCCTGCGAGGACGACGCACGGGCGCCCGCTTCCGGGGTACCGTGACTCGCACCGTCGTCCGTACCAGCCGGCCGGCACCCGACGACCCACGGAACCCGACCGACCTTCCATGAGCTCCCACTTCTCCGGCGGCGCGCCCCGCACGCCGACCCGCCGTCCGGCACCGCGCAGACCGTTCTCGTCCGCGGGCAGGCCTGCCCGCGGTCTCCTGGCCGCGCTGCTCCTGCTCGGCCTCTCCGTCGTGCCCTCGACGGCTCTCGCCACGGCACCGACCGCGACGCCGGTCTCGACCGGCACCTCGACGGACACCCACACGGCCGGGTCCACCGGGGCGGTGACGACGACCCTCGTGTCGATGACCCCGACCACGGTCCGGCCCGGCGACACGGTCACGGTCGCCGTGAAGGTCCACAACGGCACCGACGAGACGATCGACGACCCCCAGGCGACCCTCGGGGTCAGCTGGCGCACCGTGACGAGCCGGTCCGCGCTCGAGGCCTGGGCCGACGCACCCACCTCGCAGCAGTCCGCCGAGCGCATGGCCGTCGAAGACCTCGACCCCCTCGGCCCGGGCCGCGACGCCACGGTCACGTTCACGGTCGCCGCCGACGACTTCAACCTCGAGCCCGGCTCGAGCTGGGGTCCCCGCCCGCTCTCCGTCACCGTGACCGACGGCGGCGAGCGCCTCGACGTCCTGCGCTCGTTCTTCCTGTGGGAGGAGTCGCAGGCCCCGCTGCCCGTCCGCGTCAGCGTCGTCGCGCCCGTCACGGGGCCTGCCCTGGGCCTCCTGGAGAGCACGGCCGACACCGGCACCGAGATCCAGTCGACGGTCGACGTCCGGGCGGTGGACGAGGCGCTCCGGCCCGACCAGCGGCTGAGCCGCCTCCTGGCCGCCACCGCGGGAGACCCCGTGATCTCGTGGGCCGTCGACCCGGCCCTCGTCGCTGCCGCGGAGACGTCGTCGGACGCCGACTCCGTCGCGTGGGCAGCGCAGCTGCACGACGGGACCGCCGGGCGGACCGTCTTCGGCCTGCGCCCCTACGACCCCGACGCCGCGGCCTACGCCCAGGTGGGCGCGCTCCTCCCTGCCCCCACGATCCCCCTGCCGGGGGCCGTCGCGACTGACCCCGCGTGGCGGACCGACCTCACCTACCCGGCCGACGACGTCCCCGACCTCGCGACCGTGCGCACGAGCGTCCAGTCGGGCTCACCCCTGGTGGTCGTCCGGGGAGACGGGCTCACCCCCGAGATCTCGGTGAGCTACACCCCGACCGCGCTCGCCACCGTGCAGACCGACGCCGGTCCGGCGACGGCGCTCGTCGCGGACGACACCCTCGGCCAGGTCCTCGTCGACGCGACCCGCTTCGAGCCCGGCGCCGAGGAGCCGTCCACGGCAGACGGCCTGCAGCGGCTGCTCGCCGAGACGGCCGTCGTCGCGTCCGAACGACCGACGGACTCGCGCCACGTCCTCATCGCCCTCCCGCGGTCGTGGGACCCGGACCCGGGCGCGCTCGCGACGGTCCTCGAGACCCTGGGTACCGTGCCGTGGGTCGACGTCGCCCCCGTCCAGGACCTCCTCGACTCCCCGGTCCCGGACGTCCCACGGACGGCCCTGCCCGAGTCGTCGACCGACGAGGACGCCCTGCCCGCGTCCGAGATGGACGCCCTCCAGCGGGCCCGGACCCAGGTCGCGACGTTCGCGACGATCGCCACGGACCCGGCGCCCATCGTCCAGAGCGCCGAGCCCGCGCTCGTGGTCCCCACCGCGGTCGCCTACCGGAACCGTCCCGACGACCGCAGGAAGGCCGTCGGCACGGCCGTCCAGGACGCCGCGGTGATCCGGTCCGCGGTGTCGATCGTCCCGCGCGGCCTGGACGTCACCCTCATCAACACGTCGGGCAACCTTCCCGTCTGGGTCCGCAACACCCTGGACCAGCCCGTCACCGTGCAGGTCGCGCTCCGACCCGACAGCGGGCTCCTCAAGGTCGTCTCCTTCCCCGTGGGGACGGTCGCGCCGGGGACCGAGACGGACTTCAAGGTGCCGGTCCAGGCGATCGGCAGCGGTGACGTGAGCGTCGAGGTCGAGCTGCTCAGCGTCCCGGCGGGCACGGTCGTGTCCCCGCCCTCGGAGTTCGTGGTGCAGGTTCGCGCCGAGTGGGAGAACACGGGGACGGCGATCTTCGCCGGGCTCGTCGCGCTCCTGCTGGTCGGCGGGATCTGGCGCACGATCCGTCGTGGTCGTTCGCCGCGCCGTGTCGCCGAGCTGACGCCCGCCGCAGGCGTGCCGACCGCCCGGGGTGCGGCCGCGCCGTCGGGCACGAGGGGCGACGCCGGGTGAAGCACGTACGCCCAGCGGGAGCCGCGCGCACGCGCCGCGACCGACCCGACGACGGCACGCCCGCCGTGCCGTCCGGCACCGCTCCCGCAGAGGACGGGTCCGCCACCACCGCCGACGCACCCACCCCGGCGCGGGCGACGAGCAGCCTGGGGCGGAGCTCGGCCCTCATGGCTTCCGGCACCGCCGTCTCACGCGTGCTCGGACTGGTCCGCAACGTCCTGCTCGTGACCGCGATCGGGACGACCGGTCTGGCCGCGGACGCGTTCGACGTCGCCAACAAGATCCCCAACGTGCTGTTCGCGATCCTCGCCGGGGGTGTGCTCAACGCCGTCCTCGTCCCGCAGATCGTCCGCGCGTACCGCTCCAAGAACCCGCAGGAACGCCTCGACAAGCTGCTGACGCTGTCCGGGACCCTGATCCTCGGGCTGAGCCTCGTCCTCACCGCGGGCGCTGCCGTGATCGTGTCGCTCTACACGGACGGCTGGGGCTCTGCCCAGTTCTCCCTCGCGGTCGCGTTCGCGTTCTGGTGCACACCCCAGCTCTTCTTCTACGGGCTCTACACCCTGCTCGGGCAGGTCCTCAACGCGCGCGGCCAGTTCGGGCCGTTCATGTGGGCCCCGGTCGTCAACAACGTCGTCTCGATCGTCGGGTTCGGCGCCTTCATCGCGATCTACGGCCCCTACGCCACGGGAGCGGCCGACGACCTCGGCACCTGGGACGGCGCCAAGATCGCGGTGCTCGCCGGCACGGCGACCCTCGGCGTCGCCGCGCAGGCGCTCATCCTGCTCGTGCCGCTGTGGCGCTCCGGCTTCCGGTGGCACTTCCGTCTCGGCCTGCGCGGCATCGGGCTGCGCTCCGCCGGGCAGGTCGCGATCTGGACGTTCGGCGCCGTCATCCTCGAGCAGGTCGGCGTCCTGTTCACCACGCAGTTCGCGTCGAGCGCCCCCGCCGCCGCGCTCCGCGAGACGTTCGGGGCGTACGAGGGCGACCCGATCGCGAGCGGCATCGTGACCGGGGTCGTGACCGGGGCACCCGAGGTCTTCGCGGTCGCGGGGAACGCGGCCTACACGCAGGCGCTCATGATCTACCTGCTGCCGCACTCGCTCGTCACCGTGTCGATCGCGACGGCCCTGTTCACGGGGATGAGCGCCGCTGCGGGAGCGGGCGACTACGCCCGCGTCCGGCACGACCTCTCCCGCGGTGTGCGGACGGTGGGCGTGTTCACGGTGTTCGCGACCGCGGTGTTCGCGATCCTCGCCCTCCCGATCACCAAGCTCCTGCTCATCAACGTCACGCCCTCGAGCGCCGTGGCGGTCAGCCAGATCCTCGTCGCGATGGCCTTCGGCCTGGTCCCGCTCGGCGGCATGGTCCTCATGAAGTGGGTCTACTACGCGTACGAGGACGGCCGGACCGTCTTCTGGATCCAGGTCCCCGCGACGATCGCCCTCGTCGGCGTCGCGTGGCTCGCGACGCGCACCCTCGACCCTGTCTGGTGGGTCGTCGGGGTCGGCGCGGCCATGTCGATCTCGAACGTCGTCGCGGTCCTGCTGCGGACCGCGGGGCTGCGTCGCAAACTCCACGGGCTCGACGGTTTCCGGATCGTCCGGATGCACGTCAAGACCGTCCTCGCCGCGGGGCTCAGCGCCGCAGCCGGCTGGGGGGTCCTCCAGCTCTTCGGCGACCTGTACGGACTGTCGTGGCTCCGTGCCGCCCTGGTCACTACAGTCGTCGGGATCGTCATGACCGCCGTGTACATCGGCGGTCTCAAGGTCATGCGCGTCCGCGAGCTCGACCAGCTCGCCGACCCGCTGCTCCGCAAGCTCGGGCGGCGACGCCCGGCCCCGAGATAGAGGACGCCCGTACCATGTGGGGGGAAGATGTCGACGGCAAGGAAGTTCGAGGTGGGCAGGTGACCACAGCAGGACCCGGCACGACACTGGTGGGGCGCTACCTGCTGGCCGAACGGCTGGCGAGCGACCTGGTCGACGTCACCGCCTGGTCCGCGCACGACTCGGTGCTGAACCGTACCGTGCGCGTCTCGCTCGTCACCGGTGAGCACGTCGCGGAGGCCATCGACTCGGCGCGGCGCGCTGCGCTGGTCGCCGACCCGCGCCTGACCCGCGTCCTGGACGTCGGCACCGACGACGGTGTCGCGTACGTCATCACCGAGCCTTTTGCGGGCATCACGCTGTCCGAGGTCGTCGCGGGCGGGATCGTGGACGCCCAGCAGGCCCGCGCCATCGTCGGCGAGGCGGCGGCGGCGCTCGAGGTCGCCCGACGACGCGGCGTCCACCACCTGGCACTGCGCCCGGAGGCCCTCCGGGTCGACGGCGACCGCGTCGTCGTGACGGGCCTCGGCCTCGACGCGGGCATCAGCGGGCAGGACCAGCACGACGCCGAGAAGACCTCACGCACGGACACCGTCGGTCTCGTCGCGCTCCTGTACTACGCCATGACGGCGCGCTGGGCCGGCCCCAGCCTCGACGTCCCGTGGATCAGCCCGGACTCCGTCCACCCGCTGCCCGCGCAGCGCGACGCCTCCGGCATCGTCCCGCTCGCGACGCTCGTCCCCGGCGCGCCCACCGACCTGTCGGACCTGTGCGCCGCGGTGCTCGCCGACGAGGAGCCACGCTCGTCGTCCGCGACGGGCGGCTCGTCCACGACGAACGACGACACCCAGGAGTTCGACAGCCTGAACGCGCCCCCCTCGTCCCCCGCGGACCTGGTCAGCGCGCTCGAGCCCTGGGGCGCGCTGTCCGTGGTCGCTGCGCTGCCGACGTTCGTCCAACCGCCGCCCGCACCGCCCGCCGCGAACCGGGTCAGCCGCCAGTCCATCCGGAACGCGTTCGACGTCCCGCTGTCGACCCCGCCGGGGACGCCGCCGCCCGCCGTCCCGTTCCACCGCCCGACCACGGGGCGGATCCACCGCGTCCCCCTGACCGGTGCCTCGACCCTGCCCGACGGGGCAAGCTACCCCGCCCCCACGTACGCCGACCCGGCCCCGGCCTACGCGGCTGCGCCCGTGGTCCCGACCGCACCGGTCACGGGCTCCTACCCGACGCACGCTGCACCCACCGGGCAGTACCCCACCGCGCCGCCGCCCCTCCCCGTGCCGCCGCCCCCGGCGCAGCCCACGGCCGCCGCCGCGGAGGGCGCTCCACGCACGGGTCCCTTCGCCACGACGAGCGCCAAGAAGCGCGGGGTCCGGACCACCTGGGTCGTGATGCCCATCGTGCTGCTCCTGGTCGTCGTCGCCGTGGTCTGGGGCGTGAAGATCGGGCTGCAGGGCTTCGACCCCGTCGTGACGCCGAACGCCGGCCAGGGCGGGACGACCTCCGAGGGCTCGGGGACGTCCACGGACGCCTCGGGGGACGACGACGGCGACGAGGTGGTCGTGAACACCGAGCCCCTCGCGATCGCCTCGGGTGGGCTCCTCGACCCCGACGTGACCGACCCGAACGACGTCGGTGAGAAGCCCGAGGCGGTCCCGCGCGCGATCGACGGCGACGACTCCACGTACTGGTTCACGTACTCGTACAAGTCTGCCGACTTCGGTCGCCAGAAGTCCCGGACGGGCTACACCGTGACGCTCGAGGAGCCCGCCACGGTGCAGCGCATCGTGCTGAGCACGAACAACACCGGTGGTCACGTCGAGGTCCGCGCGGTCACCGACGACGGGAAGGCCGGCGACGAGGTTCTCGCGTCCTCCGACCTGTCGGGCACGGTCGAGCTGGAGCTCGACCCCGCGACCGAGGGCACCACCTTCGTCCTCATGTTCACGGAGCTCCCGCCGACCGCGGACGGGTTCTTCCGCGTCGAGCTCAACGAGGTCACGGTCTACTGACCCGGGTGGCTGCGCCCTGGTCGGCGCAGCCACCCGGTGCGGCCGAACGTCCTGAAGCCATCCTGCCGCCGGTGCCACCGGAACAGAACGACGCCTCGTGGCGTTGGACCCGGTGCACCACCCACCACTGAGGAGTACACGTGACGGAACAGACCCCCACGACCGCGCCGCGGAACGTCATCATCGTGGGTTCGGGCCCCGCCGGGTACACGGCCGCCGTGTACGCCGCTCGCGCAGGCCTCGAGCCCCTGGTCCTGGCGGGTTCGATCACCGCGGGTGGCGCGCTGATGAACACGACCGAGGTCGAGAACTTCCCCGGCTTCCCCGACGGGATCATGGGTCCTGAGCTCATGGAGAACCTGCAGAAGCAGGCCGAGCGCTTCGGTGCGCAGGTCGAGTGGGACGACGCGATCGAGCTGCAGCTCGACGGTCCCGTCAAGACCGTGGTCACCGGGAACGGTGAGACCTACACGGCACGCGCCGTGATCCTGGCGACCGGCTCGGCGTACCGCGAGCTGGGCCTGGAGGACGAGAAGCGCCTGTCCGGCCGCGGTGTCTCCTGGTGTGCGACGTGCGACGGGTTCTTCTTCCGCGACCAGCACATCGTGGTCGTCGGCGGCGGGGACTCGGCCGTCGAGGAGGCCACGTTCCTGACCCGCTTCGCGTCCAAGGTGACGATGGTGCACCGCCGTGACGAGCTGCGCGCCTCCAAGATCATGGCCGACCGTGCCAAGGCCGACCCCAAGATCGAGTTCGCCTGGAACAGCGAGGTCGTCGGGATCCACGGCGAGAACAAGGTCGAGTCCCTGACGCTGCGCGACACGGTCACGGGCGAGGAGCGTTCGATCGACGCGACGGGCCTGTTCGTCGCGATCGGGCACGACCCCCGCTCAGAGCTCGTCAAGGGGCAGGTCGACCTGGACGACGAGGGCTACATCAAGGTCCTCGGGCGCACCACCGCGACCAACCTGGAGGGCGTGTTCGCGTGCGGCGACGCCGTGGACCACACGTACCGCCAGGCCATCACGGCCGCCGGCTCGGGCTGCTCCGCGGCTCTCGACGCCCAGCGTTACCTGACCGAGCTCGTCGATGCGGTCGAGACCGAGAAGGGACTGCCGGAGATCGCCGGCACCCCCGACTCCCCCGCACCGGAGGAGCTGCCCCGCGCACTGGAGGAGATCCGATGACCAACACCGTCAAGGTCACCGACGACACGTTCAAGACCGAGGTCCTCGAGTCCGACATCCCCGTCATCGTGGACTTCTGGGCGACCTGGTGCGGTCCGTGCCTCCAGATCGCCCCGATCCTCGAGGAGCTCGCCGGTGAGTACGCCGGCAAGGTCAAGATCGCGAAGCTCGACTCCGACGAGAACCCCGCGATCACCGCGGCCTACGGCGTGGTCTCGATCCCGACGCTCAACTTCTACTCGGGCGGCGAGCTCGTGAAGTCCATCGTCGGTGGTCGTCCCAAGCGCATCCTCGCCGAGGAGATCGACGCGCTGATCGCCTGATCCACCGTCGCGGCTCGCGACACGCAGCACGCCCTGGGGCGGCCGGTCTCGTCGGACCGGCCGCCCTTCGTCGTCGGAGCCAGGCCGGACGGCACGGGCCGGCCGCCGTCCGGGGAGCGGCCCCTTCACTGTTTCCCCCGATCCGTCGTGCGAGACTGGGGATCGTGAGCACGACACCGACGCACCCCGCTCAGTCTGCCGCTTCAGGCGGCACCCGCCTCGACCCCTGGTTCGGCGCCTACGCCGAACGAGCGCACGGGATGCGAGCGTCGGAGATTCGCGCCCTGTTCGCGGTCGCGAATCGCCCCGAGGTCGTCTCGCTCGCCGGCGGCATGCCCTACCTCGAAGGACTCCCGCTCGACGTCATCGCCGACGCCATGCAGAAGCTCGTCGCGACGCGCGGGACCACGGTCCTGCAGTACGGCTCGGGTCAGGGAGACGAGTCGCTGCGCGAGAAGATCGTCGACGTCGTGCGACTCGAGGGCATCGACTGCCACCCGGACGACGTCGTGGTCACGACCGGATCCCAGCAGGCGCTCGACCTCGTGACACGGATCTTCATCGACCCCGGCGACGTCATCGTCGCGGAGGCTCCCAGCTACGTCGGGGCGCTCGGTGTCTTCCGGTCCTACCAGGCCGACATCGTCCACGTCCCGCTCGACGAGCACGGGCTGGTCCCGGAGGCTCTCGAGGAGACGCTGACGCGGCTCGCTGCCGAGGGCCGCCGCGTCAAGCTCCTGTACACCGTGCCCAACTTCCACAATCCTGCCGGTGTGACACTCTCGGCCGAGCGGCGCCCCCGCATCCTCGAGATCGCGCAGCGGTTCGGGGTCCTCGTGATCGAGGACAACCCCTACGGCCTGCTGGGGTTCGACGGCGACCCGCTGCCGGCCATGCGGTCGCTCGACGACCAGGGCGTGCTCTACCTGGGCTCGTTCTCCAAGACGTTCGCGCCGGGCTACCGGGTCGGGTGGGTCGTCGCGCCGCACGCGGTCCGCGAGAAGCTCGTGCTGGCCAGCGAGTCGGCCATCCTGTGCCCGTCGAACGCGTCCCAGCTCGCGATCGCGACGTACCTGGAGACCTGCGACTGGCAGGGTCAGATCAAGCAGTTCCGTGAGCTCTACCGCGAGCGACGCGACGCGATGATCGGCGCCCTCTCGGAGTACCTCCCGTCGGCGTCCTGGAACGTCCCCGACGGCGGGTTCTACACCTGGGTGAAGCTTCCGGACGGGCTCGACGCACGGTCCATGCTTCCGCGGGCCGTGACCGCTCGCGTCGCCTACGTCCCCGGCACGGCGTTCTACGCCGACGGCACGGGGGCGGACCATGTGCGCCTCTCGTACTGCTTCCCGACGCCGGAGCGCATCAGGGAGGGCGTGCGCCGGTTCGCCGGGGTCGTCTCCGCCGAGCGAGACCTCGTCGACCTGTTCGGGACGTCAGGGACTCAGGACCCGGACCTGACGGACGTCGAGAACCCTGGCCCCAACCTCGCGTGAGCGCCACCCCTGCTCGTGCGAGAACCCCGCTGAACGTCGAGAGGACCAAGACCGTGGGCACCGCTGCGGAATCACTGACCGTCACCGAGGAAGCCACCGAGAACGTCTCGGCCGACCTCCCGACCCCCGTCGGCGACACGGGGACCACCGGACCGGACCGACGTCCGGTCGAGCGTGTCGTCGTGCTCGCGGGCGGGTTGTCGCACGAGCGGGAGGTCTCGCTGCGCTCCGGACGCCGCGTCGCTGACGCCCTCCGGGGAACGGGGATCGAGGTCTTCGTCCACGACGTCGACGCGTCGCTCCTCCCCTTCCTCGACGAGATCAAGCCCGACGTCGTCTGGCCGCTCCTGCACGGCGCGAGCGGTGAGGACGGCTCGATCGGCGACGTGCTGGAGCTGCTCGGCATCGACTACGTCGGCACCGGCCCCCGCGCGTCGCGCGCGGCCTGGAACAAGCCGATCGCGAAGAACGTCGTGCTCGGCGCCGGCATCGACACCCCGGACTACGTCACGCTGCCCCAGAGCCTCTTCCGGGAGCTGGGTGCGCAGCCGGTGCTGGACGCCGTCGTCGGGCGCCTGGGCCTGCCTCTCGTGGTCAAGCCCACCCGCGGGGGCTCCGCTCTGGGGGTCACGCTCGTCCGTCGCGCAGAGGACCTCCCCCGCGCCATGGTGGACTGCTTCTCCTACGGCGACATCGCCCTCATCGAGCGTGCCGTCGAGGGCACGGAGATCGCCGTGAGCGTGGTGGACGGACCTGACGGACCCGAGGCGCTTCCCGCCGTCGAGATCGTCACCGACGGCACGTACGACTACGACGCACGGTACAACCCGGGCCGCACCCGGTACTACGCGCCCGCACGACTCACGCCGGAGATCGCCCGTCACGTCGGGGACGTCGCCGTCCGTGCTCATGTCGCGCTCGGCCTTCGAGGCCTGTCCCGGACGGACCTCATCGTCGACGCTGACGGGAATGCCCAGTTCCTCGAGGTGAACGTCGCACCTGGGATGACCGAGACGTCGCTCTTCCCCCAGGCCGCGCAGGCGGCGGGCCGTGACCTCGGAGAGCTCTACCGGGCGATCGTGACGCAGGGCGTCAACCGTCGGACAGCCTCGCGGTAGACGCCTCGGCCTCGTACGACATCGGCCCCGATGAGCAGCTGCTCATCGGGGCCGATGTTTCACGTGAAACGCTGGTGACGCCTGGCGGCTACCGCCGCAACAGGCCAGGATCCTGGGGGGCCATGAGATCGAGGATCCGGTTGAGGTCCTCGACCGACGCGAACTCGACCGTCAGGCGCCCCTTGTTCTTCCCCAGGTCGACCTTGACGCGCGTCTCGAACCTGTCGGAGAGACGCGAGGCCAGCTCGTCGATCGCTGCGCTGCGCTGCCCCGGACGGGGCGTCCGCTCGACCGGGCGCTTGGCGTCCAGTCCCCCGAGAGCGACGATCTCCTCGGTGGCCCGCACGGAGAGCCCCTCGGACACGATCCGCTGTGCGAGGCGTTCGATCTCCGCGCCGTCGGTCAGCCCCAGGAGGGCGCGAGCGTGACCCGCCGACAGCACTCCCGCAGCCACCCGTCGCTGGACCAGCGGCGGAAGGCGCAGCAGACGGAGGGTGTTGGAGATCTGCGACCTGCTCCGGGAGATTCGGCTGCCGAGCTCCTCATGGGTGCACCCGAAGTCGTCGAGGAGCTGCCGATACGCGGCCGCCTCCTCCAGGGGGTTCAGGGCGCTGCGGTGGAGGTTCTCGAGGAGCGCGTCGCGCAGCAGGTCTGCGTCCTCGGTCTCGCGGATGATCGCGGGGATCACGTCGAGGCCGGCGGCCTGCGTCGCTCTCCACCGACGCTCACCCATGATGAGCTCGTACCCGCCGGCGTTCTCGGGGTCGCGGCGAACCACGACCGGCTGAAGAACCCCGATCTCGCGGATCGAACCGACGAGCTCGTCGAGCTCACCCTCGTCGAAGACCGTGCGCGGCTGTCGAGAGTTCGGCCGGATCAGCCCGACGGGCAGCTCGGCGAAGGTCGCACCAGGGACCGGCAGGAGGCCGTCCTCTGCCGGCGCCGTGTCCTCGCTGCTCGACTGCGGGGTTTCACGTGAAACATCCGCCTCCGCTTCACCAGGAACCGTGGAGTCCGTCTCCTCTGCTGTCGACTCCTCCGGTTCCTGCGTGTCCTTCCCCGGGCCCGCCGCATCCTTCGGGGAGGCCGCCTCAGGCTCCGTCTCCACGTCCGCGGGCAGCGAGGTCGGCGAGTCCGCCTCAGGCCGTTCGATCGTGAGCACGGAGGTAGCGGGCTCCGCTGGCTCCGCTCCCCCGGCTTCGACGGCGACCCGCTGACCACCTGCCTCGGCGACGCGCGGTGCCGAGGGGAAGAACACGTCCACGGGGCGCTCTCGCTCAGGACTCGTCGGGATCAACGCCCCGAGTCCACGGCCGAGTCCACGGCGCTTCTCACTCATCGTGCATCCTCCTGATAGCTAGGCAGCACTGCCCATCGCTCGGCGAGGTAGTTCTGCCGCGAGACGTTGCGAGACGCTCCGTCGACGGGTTGAACAGACAAAGGCTGAGGACGACCGCGGTCGGCAACCTCCCGCGCTGCTTCGAGATAGGCCAAGGCGCCCGTGGAGCTCGGGTCGTAGGTGATGACGCTCTGACCGTGACTCGGCGCTTCCGAGATCCGCACCGAGCGAGGGATCGACGTCTTGAGAGTCTGTTCGGGGAAGTGCTCGCGGACCTCGGCGGCAACCTGTTGCGCCAGGTTGGTCCGACCGTCGTACATGGTCAGCAAGATGGTCGAGACGTGGAGCTGCGGATTCAGGTGCGCCTTGATGAGCTCGATCGTCTTGAGGAGCTGGCTGAGTCCCTCCAGTGCGTAGTACTCGCACTGGATGGGGATCAGCACCTCGCGGCCCACCACGAAGGCGTTGACCGTCAGCAGCCCCAGGCTCGGAGGGCAGTCCACCAGCACGTAGTCGATGGGCTCGAGGCCCTGTTCGACGCGCTCGGCCAGGAAGTCGTCCACAGCCTTGCGAAGCCGTGTTTCACGTGAAACCAAGGACACGAGCTCGATCTCTGCGCCCGACAGGTCGATCGTCGCCGGTACGCACCACAGGCTCGGGAGGTCGGGGCACTGCTGCACCGCGGAGGACAGGGGTGCGCCGTCCACGAGCACCTCGTAGACCGAGGGCGTGCCTGCTCGATGCTCGACCCCCAACGCGGTCGAGGCATTCCCCTGCGGGTCGTTGTCGATCACGAGCACGTTCAGACCCGCCTGCGCCAGGCCGGCAGCCAAGTTGACCGTGGTGGTCGTCTTGCCGACTCCGCCCTTCTGGTTCGCGATCGTGATGACGCGCGTCGACGCCGGACGTGGGAACCGTCGCCCTTGAAGGTCGATCCGACGACGCGCATCGATGGTGAGCTGCGCGGCGAGCGGCGTGTCCTCGTCCATCTCCGGAAGGCTCGCCATCAGGGCTTCCCGGCGGTCCTGATCGAAGCGGGACGAGGACACCGAGTCGACAGGGGCTTCACGTGAAACATCCCTCAGGCTCATCCTGTCCTGCGCCTGGCCCGGACCGTCCTGTTGCTCGTCGGAACTCTCCGTCACGCCCATCTCCCTCACTTGACCTACTACAGCATGCGCTCCGTGGCAGCCTCATTCGTGGACCGTCGAACGCGTGTCGTGCCGGGGTTCTGGCTACCCGAGACCATGCGTCGACGCACCACTTCCCCGAGCCACCCTATGTGCTGCGCACCACTGGTGGTGTGATCAGTCCCGCTGGACATCGGGTGGTTCGGCGAGCGAGGCGGGCGAGGCGCGATCCGGACGCAACGCTCAGAACTGGGCCGGTGTCCGCCGGACGCGGAGCACGGTGGTGGGCTCGACGCCCTCGATGCTGAACGCTTCCAGAATCTCCGGCTCCTCGGTCTTGTACTTCCGAAGCACCTTGCGCGCGGGCTCGATCTCCTGCGTGACGTTGCGCCCCTTGAGCACGACCATCTCTCCCCCGCGTTCCACCAACGGGAGCGACATCCGGGCAAGCTTCTCCAAGGCAGCGACCGCACGCGAGGTGACGGCCTCGCACTGGAACGCGCCGTGATACTCCTCGGCACGACCGCGCTTCACCTCGACGTTGGCCAGGCCGAGCTCCTCGATCACCTCGGACAGCCAGACGCACCGGCGCTCCATCGGTTCGATCAGCAGGACCTCGGCCTCCGGTCGCATCGCGGCGATCACGATGCCCGGGAGTCCGGCCCCAGATCCGATGTCGGCGATGGTGCCGGTCTCAGGAAGGAACTGGACGACCGCCGCAGAGTTGAGGATGTGCCGGTCCCAGATGCGCGAGACCTCGCGAGGACCGATCAGCCCCCGGAGCTCGCCCTGATCGCGCAACATCTCGGCGAACCGAGCGACAAGCGGGTACGCGCTGCCGAAGTAGGTCTTCACCTCCGGCGAATCGGCGAGTGTTTCACGTGAAACATCGCTCTCAGCAGCGTCGCTCGTCTCGTTGGCCATCTACTCCTCTTTCGATACTCGAGTACTCACCGGCAAACGTCGGTTCCTCACCGACAGCCTGGCACCCCATGGTGTCATGTCTCGCGGCCACACGGCGGAATGCCCACTCCCGGTACTGCGTCGCGTCCACGACCGTCTCGTTCAATCACTCGCATCTGCCTCCCGTGCCGACGTCCGGTCCGTGACCGCTCCCTTGGGCAGCGTCCGTCGGGGACGGGACCCCGGCGGCATCACGGAACGCGCCGCGGACAGACCAGCCCGACACGTGAGTCGAACCGGTCCCCCCGGACCTGGACGGTGCATCACTGTCGTCGGGCGTGCGGGCCGCCGACCACTCGGCTCGACGGCCATCGGACATCTGCCCCGGCTCCCTCGTGAGACACCACGGATGACAGCCGATGGGTACTGCCGCTGTGCTCGACCTGGCGCCCTGCACGCGTCACGCGGACCGTGGCACACGGACCGTCGCACGCGGCGGAGGGCAATCGGCACTCGGCGCACAGGACCCGGAACTGACGACGCAGCGCCCGGGCGCGCCAACGCCGGACGCTGGACAGCGCCGGTCGCCCAGTCGTCACGAGACCCGGGTTGTCGGCCCCTGTCGCCACCCAGCGAACCGTCGAGCATCGTCAGTCCCCCGCTGGATCTGATGGGCGCGTCAGGGACCCTCGACCGGGGCCACCATTGCTCAGAGAGAGGCTGCGGACGGCGGCCCCCGCAGGGGTGCCGCATGGCGCTCAGCGAGCCCTGTTCCCCGGCGTAGCCCGCCGTCCGTCGTCGACCCTGCCCGCGCACACGCGGAAGCCCCTCGCCCCCGTGGCATCGCCGCTCCCCCGTCGCACAGAGAAACGGCCGCCAGATGGTTCACGTGAAACATCAGGCGGCCGTCTGTGGTGCGGACGATCAGGAGGCGTCTGCAGGCCGGATCACGACGTATCGCTCGGGGTCCGTCCCCCGAGAGTCGCTCGTGAGCCCCGCGGCCGCGACGACGTCGTGCACGACCTTGCGCTCGAAGGCGTTGAGAGGTTCCATCGAGAGCTCTTCACCCGACTCGCGCACGGTCGCGATGGCCGTGGTCGCGATCTCGGTCAGCTCGACCTTGCGCTGAGCCCGGAAACCGGCGATGTCGAGCATCAGTCGGCTTCGTTCGCCCGTCCGGGCCTGGACAGCCAGGCGGGTGAGCTCCTGGAGCGCGTCGAGGACCTCCCCTTCCTTGCCGACCAGGTGGCGCAGCGAGGCGGGCTCGTCGGCGACGATCTCGAGCGCGGCACGACCGTGGTCGATGTCGATGTCGATGTCCCCGTCGAGGTCTGCGATGTCGAGGAACTCCTCGAGGTAGTCAGCAGCAACCTCGCCCTCTTCCTCGAGGCGCGTCATCTCGTCGGGCGCTTGGTCTTCGGCAGCGGGTGCGTCGGTCGACGACATGCTGACTCCTTGGAGGTGGTCGGGAGAACCCGGGTCGGGAAGGATCCTCGGTGCTCTCGGAACAGGACTGGGGCTACTTCTTCGGCTTCTTCGGCTTCGAGGAACCCGAGCCGGTTCCCTTGGGCTGACCGTCGGTCTCGTCGGTGACGGGCGCGTCCTCGACCTGGTCCGCGGGCGCAGTGGTTCCCGTGATCACGCGGGGAGTGCCCGGCTTCCGGCGATCCTTGCGCTTGGGCTGCTGCCGCTGGCCGCGGGGCTGCTCGATGACGGGGGCCGCATCTTCGACGATGCCCTTGGCCGCCGCCTTGCGTGCCTTGCGCTCCTTCATGAGGCGCTCGGCCTCGGAGCCCGGGGCCGGCATGCGCTTGATCGTGTAGAACTGCTGGCCCATGGACCAGAGGTTGGTAGTGGTCCAGTAGACGAGGACACCAACGGGGAAGTTCACGCCCGAGACGGCGAAGATGAAGGGGAAGACGTAGAGCATCATCTTCTGCGTCGACGCCATGGGGCCCTCGAGGGCCGACTTCGGCATGTTCTTCATGGTCAGCTGACGCTGCGTGAAGAACGTCGTGGCGCACATCGCGACGATGAGGGCGCCGATGACGATCTTCGCCTGCACGTCGTCGGTCTTGAGGAAGATGTCCGAGAGGTGCGCACCGAAGAGCGATGAGCTCTCGATGTCGCTCGCGACGCTCGCGTCGATCGGCCCGATCGCCTTGGCGTCGCCGTTGGAGATCGGCACCAGGCCGTTGAGCACGCGGAACAGGGCGAAGAAGATCGGCGACTGCAGCAGGATCGGCAGGCAGGAGGCGAACGGGTTGGTCCCGTGCTTCTTGTAGAGCTCCATGGTCTCGCGGCTCATGGCCTCGCGGGACGCCGGGTCGGACTTGCCCTTGTACTTCTTCTGGATCGCCTGCATCTCGGGCTGCAGCATCTGCATGCCGCGGGAGGCCTTGATCTGCTTGAAGAACAGCGGGATCAGGAGGATACGGATGATGATCACGAGCCCGACGATCGAGAAGACCCAGCCGAGCCCCGGTCCGTCGCCCATGCCCAGGAACACGAGCCCCTGGTGGCACAGGTACATGATCCACGCGACCGCCCACTCGATCGGCGCGAGGAACGCGAAGAAGTCCATCCGTACTACTCCCTAACCTTCAACAAACTGGGTCCTGACCGACGTCGCCGGCAGGAGGACTAGTGCGAGTGCTTCCTCGGCGCCTCGGGGACGTCGTCGACGCCTCCCTTGCTCCAGGGATTGCATCTCAGCAGCCGCCACACGGCGAGCCGTACTCCGCGCAACGCACCGTGTCGTCGTATCGCGACGAGCGCGTACTGCGAGCACGAGGGGTAGTACTTGCAGGTGGGACCGGTCATCGGGGAGATCACGCTCTGATATCCCCGGATGAGCCCCACGAGCACGAGCATCGGAACTCGCCGGACGAACCGCCACGACCGCACGCCCCACCCGGGCGAGGCGACCGCGGGGCGGTCCACCTGGGCGGTCGCGCTCACGGCTCGGCCCTCCGGCGGTCCCACTGGGCCACTGCTCGCGCGAGGCAGGACGCGAGGTCCTGCTCGAGCCGGGAGTAGTCGCTGTCGGCGGAGGCCGGGAGGGCTCGCACGACGACCCGTGTCCGTGGGGGCAGCGCTTCGAGGTACGCCGAGGACGCAGCGCGCAGGCGCCGCTTCACCTGGTTGCGGTGAACCGCGTTGCCGACGGCCTTGGATACGACAAAACCGACCTGTGGTGGTTCTTCTCCCCCAGGATCCTGGGCGAGATGAACCACCACGGTCGATCGTCCCGCGCGCACGCCACGTCGCACCGCCCGCTCAAAATCTACGGAACGGCGCAAGCGGTGCGCCGCGGGTAGCACCTGCTGTCAGGCAGAGAGCTCGGCGCGGCCCTTGCGACGACGGGCTGCCAGGATGGCGCGGCCGGCGCGGGTGCGCATACGCAGCCGGAAACCGTGGGTCTTCGCACGGCGCCGGTTGTTCGGCTGGAAAGTCCGCTTGCTCACGAGGTACTCCAAGAACGTCGGGGAGGTACACCGTCTATGTCCTCGACGATGCAGTGCTACAGCTGGAAGAGATGCAGTTCTGCATCCCAGCCGCCCGTGTACCCGCCACGATCAGTCCGTGGATTCGCCCCCGTGAGGGCGCGCGAAAGTACCTGGAACGGCTGTATGACGTTACGCCGGGGACCCCCCTCGGGTCAAACCCAGGTACTCAGCGCCGAGCCTGTCATGATATGTCGCGCAGCAGGCGATACGTCTACCCTGGTCATGGGACCGTGGGCGCCGGCCGGGGCACCAGACCGCCTGGCGTGCGCCGACGGCGCAGCAGGCCCGAGAGGGCCGGAGTGCTTCCGAGCATCCCCACAGGTTGTGGAAAACTATGTGGATAACGTGCCGGCGTGGCACACTCCAGACTGATCCCCCCGCATCACGCCCCGCCCGACGACGAAGGAATCACCTGGTGTCCAACCCTGACGAGAACATCGCTGACGTCTGGGCCCAGACCATCGCCGTCCTCGAGGCCAGTCCCGACATGACGCCGCGGCAGATCGCGTTCATCAAGCTTGCCAAGCCTCTGGCGATCCTGGACGACACCGTCTTCATCGCCGTGCCGCACGAGCAGACGCGAACCTACCTGGAGACCCGGGTCCGGGACGAGCTCGTCTCGGCGATGGCCGGCGCCCTCGGCCGGGACGTCCGGTTCGGGATCACGGTCGACCCCGAGCTCGCGGCCGAGCCCCCCTCGCCCGCCGCTCTCACGGCGAGCGTGCCGGACCAGCCTCTTCCCATGCCCGTGCGCGTCGAGCCCGAGCGTGAGCGGATGCTCCCCGCCCCGGCGCAACAGCGCCCGCACGCCGAGCCGACCCGGCTGAACCCGAAGTACATCTTCGAGACCTTCGTCATCGGTTCGTCGAACCGGTTCGCCCACGCGGCCGCCGTCGCCGTCGCGGAGGCACCCGCCAAGGCGTACAACCCGCTGTTCATCTACGGCCAGTCCGGTCTGGGCAAGACCCACCTGCTGCACGCGATCGGGCACTACGCGCACAACCTGTACCCCAACGTGCGCGTGCGGTACGTGAACTCGGAGGAGTTCACGAACGACTTCATCAACTCGATCGGTGAGGGCAAGGCAGGGGCGTTCCAACGGCGCTACCGCGACGTCGACGTCCTCCTCATCGACGACATCCAGTTCCTGCAGGGCAAGGAACAGACGATGGAGGAGTTCTTCCACACGTTCAACG
This sequence comes from Oerskovia sp. 140933, assembly GCF_059651515.1. NCBI lineage: Bacteria > Bacillati > Actinomycetota > Actinomycetes > Micrococcales > Cellulomonadaceae > Oerskovia > Oerskovia sp. 140933. Next base: position 17,766 of record NZ_JAMXIO010000018.1, on the reverse strand, counting down.
CGCTGCACAACGCCAACAAGCAGCTCGTCATCACCTCGGACCTGCCCCCCAAGCAGCTCAACGGCTTCGAGGACCGGCTGCGCAGCCGGTTCGAGTGGGGCCTCATCACCGACGTCCAGCCTCCGGACCTCGAGACCCGTATCGCGATCCTCCGCAAGAAGGCGGCGAGCGAGCGCCTGGCGGTCCCGACCGACGTCCTGTCGTACATCGGGTCCAAGATCTCGACGAACATCCGCGAGCTCGAGGGTGCGCTGATCCGAGTCACGGCGTTCGCGAACCTGAACCGGCAGCAGGTGGACCTGGCGCTCGCCGAGATCGTCCTCAAGGACCTCATCACCGACGACGACGCCTCGGAGATCACCCCGGCGAGCGTCATCGCGCAGACCGCGGCCTACTTCGGTCTGACCATAGAAGATCTGTGCGGCAGCTCGCGCTCGCGTGTGCTGGTGACCGCGCGCCAGATCGCCATGTACCTGTGCCGCGAGCTCACCGACCTCTCCCTGCCCAAGATCGGCCAGCAGTTCGGTGGACGCGACCACACGACGGTCATGCACGCGAATCGCAAGATCACGGAGCAGATGGCTGAGCGTCGTTCGACGTACAACCAGGTGACCGAGCTGACGAGCCGCATCAAGCAGCAGCACCGGGGCTGACCTTCGTCCCGTGCTCGTCGGGGGACCAGGCCGGCAGAGGCGAGGCCTGGCCACGTGCCCGCGGCTCCTGTCCCGGTCCGGCCTGGAGCCGTGTGCCGCGGGCTCCTCCGTCCGTCGCCCTGCCGTGCTGACGTAGCGCCTCCGCAGCTCCTTCCTCGTCGTGGGGTGACCGCCTGGCGGTCTAGCGCGAACCAGCGCCGTCCAGCGCGGCCCCGCACCGTCTCCCCGTCCCGAGGTCACCCCGCGCCGCGCTCGTCTGGTCCGGTCCCGGGACGTCCCGATCCCGGGACGCAAGGACGGCCCAGGTTCGCCGGCCGTCAGCCCTGTGTGACGACGGGGTCCACGCGCGTCGTCGCACGTCCAGGGTCTGTTATGCACCTTATGCGGCTTAACTGTGGATGAAATCTCGTCCGGCGCTCGACACTGTGCACAGACGCCCCGACGACGTCGCTCACCCTGTTCACAACTGGCTGAGCCGTCCGCGAGGATGCACAGGCTGTCGGAACCGATGTGTACAAGTAGCTGTGGATACGACGTCGTCCCCATGGTTGTCCACAGCGCCTGGGGGTATGTCCACCACTCACCCTCGATCGTCCCCAGATCGGTGGTCCTGCGTCCCCAACAGGCTGTGTACAGGGCACTCTGTGCTGTGTACAGATCAGGTGGAGGCCGCGCTCCCCCACAACCTTGTGCACCTACCTGTGGATAACTGTGGATGAAGGGGCACATCGTGTGGACAGAGGAGGTGCCGTCGGTGGACGGCGATCTGTGGACAACTCGCCGTCAACAGTGCCTGCGATTTACCCACAGGTTCGTACCCGGCTCGTCCACACGCAGAACATGCCTCTGACCTGCGAAGAGACCCGTTTTCCACACTTTGCACAACACCGATGACTACGACGAATGATCTCTAAGAGGAAAAATCCACACGCCTTCATCTGGTGCCGCGCCGTTCGAGCTGCCTCAAGTCGCAGGTGTGACCGCAGTCACAGCACGTGCGTCCGAGAGCCCGGGCAGGACCAGGATCACCCGAGATCCACAGAGCGTGCCAGAGGTACCGGGCAGGGCCACGACTCGCGTAGGGTTCATGCGGGCACGACGACCCGAACAGGTCTCGTCCTCCCCGACGGTGAGGAGGTCGACGCGACGAACCGCGACGTGCGGTCTTCATGCACGAGCGAACTCACCCCTGTGTACCGCGCGGTCGGGTGCCTGACATGTGAAGATCGATCCATGGACGAGAGGGTGTGGGATGAAGTTCCGGGTTGAGCGTGATGTCCTGGCCGACGCAGTGACCTGGACGGCCCGTACGTTGCCGACACGGCCGCCGGCGCCCGTCCTCGCAGGGGTGCGGATCGAGGCCGACGCGATCGGCACGATCGGGCTGTCGAGCTTCGACTACGAGGTCTCCGCACGGTCCGAGATCCCGGCCGAGGTCGTCGAGCCGGGCACCGTCCTCGTGTCGGGCCGGCTCCTCGCCGAGATCTCGCGCGCCCTGCCGGCCAAGCCGGTGGACTTCGCGGTCGAGGGCAACAAGGTGATCGTGACGTGCGGTGCGAGCCGCTTCACGCTGCTCACGATGCCCGTGGAGGACTACCCCGCGCTGCCCGCCATGCCGGAGCTTTCCGGGACGGTCTCGGGCGACGAGCTGACGCACGCGGTCGCCCAGGTGACGGTCGCGGCGAGCCGTGACGACACGCTGCCGCTCCTGACGGGCGTGCGCATGGAGATCGACGGCGAGCGCATCACGCTGCTCGCGACGGACCGCTACCGTCTCGCGCTGCGCGAGCTCACGTGGACCCCGTCGTCCCCCGACTTCAACGCGGTCGCCCTGGTACGTGCCCGCACGCTCAACGACGTCGCGAAGTCCCTCGGCAGCTCGGGTCTGGTCAACGTGGGCCTCACGGCCGGCTCCGGCGTGGACCTCATCGGTTTCGAGGCGGGCGGGCGCCACACGACGTCGCAGCTCGTCGACGGCGACTACCCCGCGGTGCGTCGCCTCTTCCCCGACGAGACCCCGATCCACGCCGTGATGGCGACGGCACCCCTGATCGACGCGGCCAAGCGCGTCTCGCTCGTCGCGGAGCGCAACACCCCGATCCGCCTGTCGTTCACGGACGGTCAGGTCGTGCTCGACGCCGGCCAGGGCGACGACGCGCAGGCGTCCGAGGCCCTCGAGGCGGTCCTGGTGGGTGAGGAGATCTCGGTCGCCTTCAACCCGCAGTTCCTGCTCGACGGGCTGGGGGCCCTGGGGACGGACTTCGTCCGCCTGAGCTTCACGCACCCCAACAAGCCGGTCGAGTTCACGGGCCAGGAGTCGCTGGACGGCGAGGACTCCTCGCACTACCGCTACCTGCTGGTCCCCATCCGGTTCGCGAGCTAGCAGCGGCGGGACGAGCCCTACGGCACGGAGGTACGCCATGGTCATGCACATCGGTCTGGTCGGTCTGGGCAAGATGGGCGCGAACATGCGCACCCGTCTGCGCGCGGGCGGCATCGAGGTCACGGGCTTCGACCGCAACCCGGAGGTCTCGGACGTCGCCTCGATCGCCGAGCTCGTCGCGGCGCTGCCCGCGGGCCGGCGGTTCGTGTGGGTCATGGTGCCGGCGGGTGACGTCACGCGCGGCGTCGTGACCGAGCTGGGGGACCTCCTGTCGGAGGGCGACGTCGTGATCGAGGGCGGCAATTCCCACTTCTCGGACGATGCGGCGCACGCGGCACAGCTCGCCCCGCGAGGAGTCGGCTACCTCGACGTCGGGGTCTCGGGCGGCGTCTGGGGCCTCGAGAACGGCTACGGCCTCATGGTGGGCGGTGACGCGGCGCTCGTGGAGGCCGCGATGCCGGTCTTCGACGTGCTGCGCCCCGAGGGCCCGCGCGACGAGGGCTTCGTCCACGCCGGTGCGGTGGGGGCGGGGCACTACGCGAAGATGGTCCACAACGGCATCGAGTACGGCCTCATGCAGGCCTACGCCGAGGGCTACGAGCTGCTCGAGGCCAAGGACATCGTGACGGACGTGCCGGGCACCCTGAAGGCCTGGACACGGGGCACGGTCGTCCGGTCGTGGCTGCTCGAGCTCCTGGTCAAGGCCCTCGAGGAGGACCCGGAGCTGGGCGAGATCAGCGACTGGGTCGAGGACTCGGGCGAGGGCCGGTGGACCGTGGACGAGGCGATCGACAGCGCGGTCCCGCTCCCGGTGATCTCGGCCGCCCTCTTCGCGCGCTTCGCGTCGCGCCAGGGGGCGTCGCCCGCGATGAAGGCCGTGGCGGCGCTGCGCCAGCAGTTCGGCGGTCACGCCGTGAAGCCCGCGGGCGGCTCCTGAGGCCGTCGTGTCCCGCGCCCGACGGCGTCGCGCGCCCGGTCGTCCGTCGCACCGCGGAGCCTGCACACTGGTGGGGAACGTCGCCCGGTGCCTCGTCCCCCGCCCTGTCCACACCCTGTGGGCGGTCGCACCGCAGAGCGACGACCGACCTCTCGACCCGACGCCGTAGGACCTGATGTACATCTCTCACCTCTCGCTCGTGGACTTCCGCTCGTACCCGTCCGTCGACCTCGAGCTCGAGCCGGGCGTCAACGCCTTCGTGGGCCCCAACGGGCAGGGCAAGACGAACCTCGTCGAGGCGATCGGCTACGTGGCGACCCTGGGGAGCCACCGGGTGCCGTCGGACGCAGCACTCGTCCGGGCGGGCGCCTCGCGGGCCCTGGTCCGGGCACGGATCGTCCGTGGCGACCGCGCGAGCACGGTCGAGATCGAGATCGCCGCGGGCAAGGCGAACCGGGCACGGATCAACCGGGCGCCCGCGGGCAAGCCGCGTGACGTGCTCGGCATCGCCCGGACGGTGCTGTTCGCGCCGGAGGACCTCGCCCTGGTCAAGGGGGACCCGGACGGTCGTCGGCGCTTCCTCGACCAGCTCGCGGTGCTCCTGGTCCCCCGCTTCGCGGGGGTCCTGAGCGACTACGACCGGGTCCTGCGCCAGCGCAGCGCGCTGCTCAAGTCCGCGGGCGGGGCGATGCGTGCCTCGCGCTCGTCGACGCCGGACCTGCGGACGCTCGACGTGTGGGACGCCAAGCTCGCAGCCACGGGCGCGGAGATCGTCGCGCTGCGGCTCGAGCTGGTGGCGGCGCTCCAGCCGTACACGGCCGCGGCGTACGAGCAGGTCAGCTCGGGGCAGGGCGAGGCGCACATCGCCTACCGGTCCTCGGTGGCGGCCGCGCTGGAGGACGGGAGCGACGCCGTCGGGCAGGAGGCCGGGCCACGGACCGTCGAGGCCCTCGAGGCCCAGCTCCTCGAGGCCATGGCCGCGGTGCGGAAGAAGGAGATCGAGCGCGGGGTGTGCCTCGTGGGGCCGCACCGGGACGACCTCGTGCTGACCCTCGGCGGCCTGCCCGCCAAGGGGTACGCGAGCCACGGGGAGTCGTGGTCGTTCGCGCTCGCGCTGCGCCTCGCGTCGTACCGGCTCCTCACGGACGGCGCACCGGAGGCGGCCGGCTCGCTCCTGTGGTCGCCGGACTGGGGGCCCGACGGCGAACCCGTCCTCCTGCTCGACGACGTGTTCGCGGAGCTCGACGTGCGCCGCCGCAACCGGCTCGCGGACCTGGTCGCGGGCGCCCACCAGGTCATCATCACGGCGGCCGTCCCGGAGGACGTGCCAGAGCAGCTCTCGGGTCTGCGGCTCGACGTGCTCGACGGCACGGTGACCCGTCGTGCGTGACGTCGAGCGGCCGGAGGAGGGCGACGCGGCCCGTGAGGACGACGAACCGACGCGTCCTGCGGGGCTGCCCGTCGGGGAGGTCGTGGACCTGACGCCCCCGGCGCAGGTCGCGCGCGAGGCGCTCAACCGGGCACGCGCCGCGGCGCGGGCGAAGGGCATCCGTCCGGGACAGCCCTCGCGGCGGGTCCTGGCGGACCCTCCCCCGTCGAGCGGCGCCCGGCCGGGGGGACGCGACCCGCAGACGTTCGGTGCGGTCGTCCAGCGGCTGCTGCACGAGCGCGGATGGGTCCAGGACGTGTCGGTCGGCGGGGTGATCGGGCGGTGGCGCGAGGTGGTCGGCGACCAGGTCGCGGACCACTGCGAGCCGGAGACGTTCGAGGACAAGGTGCTCGTCGTGCGGGCGGACTCGACCGCGTGGGCCACCCAGGTGCGTCTGCTGACGCCCCGGCTGCTCGAGCGCCTGGCCCAGGAGGTCGGCGAGGGCGTCGTCGAGACCGTCACGGTCCTGGGGCCGACGGGGCCCAGCTTCCGGCGTGGCCCGAAGTCGGTCCGGGGACGTGGACCGCGCGACACGTACGGCTGATCCCGGTGCCCGGTTCGCCCGAGTTTGTCCACAGGCGGACCCGCTGGTTCCGCCTCGGCGGCGGACAGATTCACCACCCTGTGGAGAACCTTGTGGAGAACTTGCCGGGAAGGGCCCCTGATCCGCTGTTTCGGCCACCTCCCGGGTAGAATGGAGAGGTCATTCCGGGTACCTCCGCGAGCACCGAACCGGTGCACCGTGCGAGCCGGAACCGATGAGCCGTGCAGCGATCCTCCCCAGCGGGTGAACCTGTCGCGTGCATGATGACGAGGAGCGCTTCCGCCCGTGGCAGAGCACACAGACAACGTCCCTTCGAGCCTGCCCCCGGAGAGCGGTGGAGGTCCGGGCCTGGACCGGGATCCCTCGGGTGGCACGTACGACGCGAGCAACATCACCGTCCTCGAGGGGCTCGAGGCCGTGCGCAAGCGGCCCGGCATGTACATCGGCTCGACCGGTGAGCGCGGGCTCCACCACCTCGTGTACGAGGTTGTGGACAACTCTGTGGACGAAGCCCTCGCGGGGTACGCCGACACGATCGACGTGACACTTCTGGCCGACGGAGGTGTACGGGTCTCGGACAACGGCCGCGGTATCCCTGTCGCGATGCACCCGACCGAGGGCAAGCCCACGGTCGAGGTCGTCATGACGATCCTCCACGCCGGCGGGAAGTTCGGGGGCGGCGGGTACGCGGTCTCGGGCGGCCTGCACGGCGTGGGCATCTCGGTCGTCAACGCGCTCTCGCGCAAGGTGGAGACCGTCATCCGGCGCGACGGCCACGTGTGGAGCCAGAACTTCAAGGACGGCGGCAAGACCGACGGACCGCTCGTCCAGGGCGAGGCGACCACGGAGACCGGCACGACGCAGACGTTCTGGCCGGACCCGGAGATCTTCGAGACGACCGAGTTCGACTTCGAGACGCTGCGCTCGCGCTTCCAGCAGTACGCGTTCCTCAACAAGGGGCTGCGCATCACGCTCACGGACGAGCGCCGCCAGTTCCTCGACACCGACGACGAGGTCACGGGCCAGGTCGCCGACCCGTCGGAGGACCTCGTGGCCGCACCCGAGGGCGACGAGGAGTTCAAGCCCCGCGTGGTCTCGTACAAGTACGACGACGGTCTCGTGGACTACGTCCGGCACCTCAACTCGGCCAAGAAGGTCGAGCTGATCCACGACCAGATCATCGACTTCGAGTCCGAGGACAAGGAGCGGCGCATCTCCGTGGAGATCGCGCTCCAGTGGACCAGCGCCTACTCCGAGTCCGTGCACACGTTCGCGAACACCATCTCGACGACCGAGGGCGGCACGCACGAGGAGGGCTTCCGTGCGGCCATGACGTCCCTGGTCAACGAGTACGCGCGGGCCAAGTCCATCATCAAGGAGAAGGACGACAACCTCACGGGCGACGACATCCGTGAGGGCCTCACGGCCGTCCTGTCGATCAAGCTCGGCGAGCCCCAGTTCGAGGGGCAGACCAAGACCAAGCTGGGCAACACCGAGGCCAAGTCGTTCGTCCAGCGCGTCGTGCGCTCGCAGCTCACCGACTGGTTCGACTCGCACCCGACCGAGGCCCGCGACATCATCCGCAAGGCGATCCAGGCCTCGCAGGCCCGCCTGGCCGCCCGCAAGGCCCGCGAGGCGACGCGGCGCAAGGGGCTCCTCGAGTCCGGCGGCATGCCGGGCAAGCTCAAGGACTGCCAGTCGAACCGTCCGGAGGAGTGCGAGGTCTTCATCGTCGAGGGCGACTCGGCAGGCGGCTCGGCGGTCCGTGGGCGCAACCCGCACAACCAGGCGATCCTCCCGCTGCGAGGGAAGATCCTCAACGTCGAGCGCGCGCGCCTCGACCGTGCGCTGGGCAACAACGAGGTCCAGGCCCTCATCACGGCGTTCGGTACGGGCATCGGCGAGGACTTCGACATCGCCAAGCTGAGGTACCACAAGATCGTCCTGATGGCGGACGCCGACGTCGACGGGCAGCACATCTGCACGCTGCTGCTGACGCTCCTCTTCCGCTACATGCGCCCGCTCATCGAGCACGGTCACGTGTACCTCGCGCAGCCGCCGCTGTACCGCCTCAAGTGGTCCAACGCGCCGCACGACTACGTGTACTCGGACCGGGAGCGCGACGCGTTCCTGCTCGAGGGGCAGGCCGCGGGCAAGCGCATCCCCAAGGAGAACGGGATCCAGCGCTACAAGGGTCTGGGCGAGATGGACTACTCGGAGCTGTGGGACACGACCATGGACCCCGAGCACCGCACGCTCAACCAGGTCACGCTCGACGACGCCGCTGCCGCGGACGAGATCTTCTCGATCCTCATGGGCGAGGACGTGGAGTCGCGACGCAACTTCATCCAGCGCAACGCCAAGGACGTGAGGTTCCTGGACATCTAGCGTGCGGTCGTGGTCGGTGCCACGGAGCGGTCGGGTCCTCGACCCGGCCGCTCGCGGCGCCCGGCCCGACCCCGGGCCGGGGTCTCGACCCGGGCCCGGACCCGGCACAGCCACCCGCGCCGGCGGACCGTCCGAGAGGGCGGGACCCGCGGCCCGGGCACAGGCTCCGTGCCACGACGACTCAGCTTCACCACTCAGCAGGACCACGACAGGACGAGGTAGACGACGGTGACGGACGAGACTCCCGAGCAGGACGAGAACCAGGGAACCCTCCCCGGGGACGGGACCGAGGCGGCGCTGGGGGCCGACGGCACGGTCGCCGTGCACCACGGCCGGATCGCGCAGGTGGACCTGCAGCTCGAGATGCAGCGCTCGTACCTCGACTACGCGATGAGCGTCATCGTGGGCCGTGCGCTGCCGGACGTGCGTGACGGGCTCAAGCCCGTGCACCGTCGCGTCCTGTACGCGATGCACGACGGCGGCTACCGCCCCGACCGTGCGTTCTCCAAGTGCAGCCGTGTCGTCGGCGACGTCATGGGCAAGTTCCACCCGCACGGCGACACCTCGATCTACGACGCCCTGGTGCGCCTGGTCCAGGACTGGTCGCTGCGCTACCCGCTGGCCGCCGGGCAGGGGAACTTCGGCTCCCCGGGCAACGACCCCGCGGCAGCGCCGCGATACACCGAGTGCCGCATGGCGCCGCTGGCCACCGAGATGGTCCGGGACATCGACAAGGAGACGGTCGACTTCCAGGACAACTACGACGGCCGGACGCAGGAGCCCGTCGTCCTGCCCTCGCGCTTCCCGAACCTGCTGGTCAACGGCTCGGCCGGGATCGCCGTCGGGATGGCCACGAACATCCCGCCGCACAACCTCCGTGAGGTCGCGGACGGCGTGAAGTGGCACCTGGAGCACCCCGAGGCCTCCAAGGAGGAGCTGCTCGAGGTCCTGCTGACCAAGATCAAGGGCCCGGACTTCCCGACGGGCGCCACGATCCTGGGCCACAAGGGCATCGAGGAGGCGTACCGCACGGGCCGCGGCTCGATCACGATGCGCGCGGTCGTCAACGTCGAGGAGATCCAGAACCGGATCTGCCTCGTCATCACCGAGCTGCCCTACCAGGTCAACCCGGACAACCTGGCGCTGCGCATCGCGGACCTGGTCAAGGACGGCAAGGTCCAGGGCATCGCGGACATCCGTGACGAGACCTCGGGTCGTACGGGCCAGCGCCTGGTCGTCGTGCTCAAGCGCGACGCGGTCGCCAAGGTCGTCCTGAACAACCTGTACAAGCACACGTCGCTCCAGGAGAACTTCGGCGCGAACATGCTCGCCCTGGTCGACGGGGTGCCGCGCACGCTGAGCATCGACGCGTTCGTCCGGCACTGGACGACGCACCAGATGGACGTGGTCATGCGCCGCGCCCGGTTCGACCTGCGTGCCAAGGAGGAGCGGGCCCACATCGTCCGTGGCTACCTCAAGGCGCTCGACGCCCTCGACGCGGTCATCGCGCTCATCCGCGGGTCGGCCACGGTCGAGGACGCGCGCGAGGGGCTCATGGCCCTCCTCGAGGTCGACGAGGTCCAGGCACGCGCGATCCTGACGCTCCAGCTGCGGGCACTCGCGGCCATGGAGCGGCAGAAGCTCATCGACGAGTACGCCGAGCTCGAGGCAGCGATCAAGGACCTCAACGACATCCTGGCCCGGCCCGAGCGCCAGCGTCAGATCGTGGGCGAGGAGCTCGAGGAGATCGTCGCGCGGTACGGCGACGAGCGCCGGACCACGATCCTGCCGTACGACGGCGAGGTCTCGATGGAGGACCTCATCGCCGAGGAGGAGGTCGTCGTCACGATCACGCGCGGCGGCTACGCCAAGCGCACGCGCAGCGACAACTACCGCCAGCAGAAGCGTGGCGGCAAGGGCGTGCGGGGTGCGCAGCTGCGCGAGGACGACATCGTCGACCACTTCTTCGTGACGACGACGCACCACTGGCTCCTGTTCTTCACGAACCTCGGCCGGGTGTACCGGGCCAAGGCGTACGAGCTGCCCGAGGGCGGCCGGGACGCCAAGGGGCAGCACGTCGCGAACCTGTTGGCGTTCCAGCCGGGCGAGAAGATCGCGCAGGTCCTGGACATGCGCGACTACGACGCGGCCGAGTACCTGGTGCTCGCGACGCGTCGTGGCCTCGTGAAGAAGACGCGCCTGTCGGAGTACAACTCGCCCCGTTCGGGCGGTCTCATCGCGATCAACCTGCGCGAGGACGAGGAGGGCAACACCGACGAGCTGGTCTCGGCCCGTCTCGTGGACGCGACGGACGACCTGATCCTGGTCTCGCGCAAGGGCCAGTCGATCCGCTTCACGGCCGACGACGAGGCGATGCGTCCGCTGGGGCGCTCGACCTCGGGTGTCACGGGCATGAAGTTCCGCGACGAGGACGACCTGCTGGCCATGGACGTCGTCCGTGACGATGCGTACCTGTTCACGGTCACGGAGGGCGGGATCGCGAAGCGGACCCAGCTCACCGAGGACAACTACCGGGTCCAGGGCCGCGCAGGGTTCGGCATCAAGGTGGCGAACCTGCCCGAGCGCAACGGTGACCTGGTCGGCGCCCTCGTGGTGGACGACGACGACGAGGTCCTCGTGATCATGGAGCGGGGCAAGATCGTCCGTTCGTCGGTCGACGAGGTCAAGCCCACGGGCCGCACGTCGCAGGGCGTCATCTTCGCCAAGCCGGACAAGAACGACAAGATCATCGCCGTTGCCCGTAATGTCGAACGTCGGCTGGGAGAGGATCGGGATACCGTGGACGAGGACGCGTCCGAGCAGGGGCAGTCCGAGGTCGCCTCTCCCGCCAGCACGACCGGGCAGGAGGCTTCGTCGGAAGCGGCCCCCGGAGCCACCGAGGATGGTAGATGAGCAGCGAGAAGAAGTCCCCGCCGACGATCGTGCCGAAGGTGGTGCCGCCACGTCCTGACGAGGTGACGAGCACCGCCACCCGCCCACCGGCGAGCAACGGCACCGCACGGACCGCAGGGGGCGGGACGACCAACGGTGCGCAGCCCGGGGCGAGCGCCCCGGTGCCGCCGCCACCTCCGACGACCGGCGCTGCGCCGTCGGGCGGGACGGTGGCGAGCGGCGAGCCCGTGCCGCCGCCGCCCTCGGCCGGCTCGACCGCACGGTCCGGCGCGCTCAAGGCGGCTGCGGCCGCCATGGCGACCGCCAAGGCTGCTGCCAAGAAGCTGGCGGAGCCCGCCCCGGCGCCCACGCCGACCAAGCAGAGCGAGAAGTCCTCCGACGAGATCGACGACCGGACGGTGCCACGAGTGACGACCAACTCGACCAGCACGGGGAAGCCTTCCGTGGGCGAGACCCGGGAAGTGCCTGCGATGCACTACACCGCGGCAGGGTTCAGCGGATCGGCGAGCCCCGTCACGGGCAGCACGCCGGCGACCGGCGAGGCGCAGCCCGGGACCGGTGCGACGCCCGCGGCGCGCCCCGCTGACGGCCCTCGCCGGGTGCGGCTCGCGATCTCGCGCGTCGACCCCTGGTCGGTCATGAAGCTGTCGTTCCTGCTGGCCGTGGCGATCGGGATCATGACGGTCGTCGCGACGGCGGTCCTGTGGACGGTCCTGGACGGCATGGGCGTCTTCACCGAGACCGATGCGCTGATCCGCAGCATCGTCGGCGAGGAGTCGAAGGTCGACGTCCTGCAGCTCGTGGAGTTCAACCGCGTGGTCGCGCTGTCGACCTTGATCGCGATCGTGAACATGGTGCTCATCACAGCGCTGTCCACGATCATGGCGTTCATCTACAACATCGTCGCGGCGATGGTGGGCGGAATCCACCTGACCCTGACGGACGACTAGGACATAACGCACCATACCGGGACGTCGTCCGGAGGCCCTGACAGGGCGTCGGAGCACGTCGGACGATGTCCCGGTTTGGGCGCACCCCGAGAAGTGCGGTAGTCTCAAGCGCTGCCGCAGCACAGCAAGGGCCTATAGCTCAGACGGTTAGAGCGCTTCCCTGATAAGGAAGAGGTCAGAGGTTCAAGTCCTCTTAGGCCCACTGCAGGAAACCCACCCGAGGGGGAACGTCATGAAGAAGTTCTTCGCACTGCTGCTCGTTGCCGGCGCCGGATTCTTGATCTGGCGCAAGGTGTCCGAGGACAACAACGAGCGCGATCTCTGGGCAGAGGTCACCGACACCTTCGAGTGACGGCCTCTGTGAGGTAGTTCCGCACGATCTGGGGCCATGGCGCAATTGGTAGCGCACCTGCTTTGCAAGCAGGGGGTTGGGGGTTCGAGTCCCCCTGGCTCCACAGCACGAACAGGCCGTCGGCCGGGTACAGCACCCGGACGGCGGCCTTTCGCGTGCCCGCAGCAGGACGTCTCGCCGCCAGGCCGTGGCGGTGCACCGGCACCCGCCCGACGGGCTCCGTGGCGCCCCCTCGACGACGAAGGCCCCGACCCGAGGTGATCGGGTCAGGGCCTTCGTGCTGCGGGCGCTGGTGCGCAGTGCGTGCGTCAGACGGTCGGCTTCGTGTCGTCGCCGGCCGCGTCGCCCTCGCTGCCCGACGGCGCAGCGTCCTTGGCGCGGCTCGTCGCCTTGCGCGTGGCCTCCTTGGCCTCGCTCACGGCGTCCTTGGCCTTGCCCGTGATCTTCTCACCGGCGTCCGTGACGGCCTCCTGCACCTTGCCGGTCGTCTCGCGGCCCTTGGCGACAGCGACGCCCGCAGCCTCGCCCACCGCCTCGGCGGCGTTGTTGACGGCCGCACGGGCGTCCTCGAAGGTCGAGGCGGGGACCTGGTCCCAGGGCTCGGCCCAGGGGTCGGTCGTGGGCTGCGCGCGACGCCACAGGACGTAGGCACCGCCAGCGGCCGTGACGCCGCCCACTACCCACCACAGCGCCTTGCTCTTCTTCTGCGGGTCGGCCTTGTCCGCAGCGGCGGTGAGCCGTGCGGGGGCGGCCTTGGCTGCCTTCTTCGCGGAGGCGGCCGAGGAGTCGATGCCGCGCTTGGCAGCCTTCGCCGCCTTCTTGGCGGTCTTCCTCGCGGCCTTCTTGGAGGCAGTGCCGGCGGCGACCGCGGACGCGGCCGTGGCGGCGGCAGCGGCCTCCACGTTGCGGGACGCGGAGTCCGCGGCGGCAGCCGCAGCAGCGTTGAAGCTCGCGACGATCTTGGGCAGGACCTCGTCCACGAGCTTGTCGTGAGCCGTGTCGATCGCCGGACCGGCCTTCTCGGCGGCCTTCTCGACCCGGGGAGCCGCGGCCTGCAGGCTGTCCTGCCACGCCTTCTCCAGGCGGGGCGTGACCCACTCGACGAAGGCCTCGACCTTGGGCTGTCCCCAGTCCTTGGTCTGCCCTGCGAGGTGGGCCGCCGAGCTCTGTGCCTTGGTGCCCGCCTCGCCGACGAGCGCGGCGAGCTCTGCGGCCTGATCCTTGATCTTCTCGGAGTCGATCGACGAGAGAGTGTCGTTCACGGCTCGAGCGGAACGGCGGGTGCGGTCGGACATGGAGCCTCCTGGTGTTCGCAGTGCTGGTCAGGGTCGCTGGGACTCCACTCTGCCACCGCGCCTGGGGACCCGCGAGGCAAGCGCGCCGGTGGGTTCGGCGCGAGAACGGGCGACTCGCCGACGCCACAGCACGTCATGTGAGAATGAAGCCATGTTCGCAACCCTCCACACCACTGCTGGTGACATCCGTATCGAGCTCCTGCCGAACCACGCGCCCAAGACGGTGGCGAACTTCACCGGACTGGCGAAGGGCACCACGACCTGGACGGACCCGCGCACGGGCGCCGAGAGCAACGCTCCGTTCTACGACGGCCTCATCTTCCACCGCGTGATCCAGGACTTCATGATCCAGGGCGGCTGCCCGCTGGGCACCGGTACGGGTGGTCCTGGCTACACGTTCAACGACGAGATCCACCCCGAGCTGCAGTTCGACCGCCCGTACCTGCTGGCCATGGCCAACGCGGGTTCGCGTCGCAACCCGGTCTCGGGCGAGGTCGAGGGCACCAACGGGTCCCAGTTCTTCATCTCGACGATCCCCACGCCGTGGCTCAACGGCAAGCACACGATCTTCGGCGAGGTCGCGGACGACGAGTCCCGCGCGGTCGTGGACGCGATCAACGCGACCCGCACCCGCCCGGGCGACCGCCCGGTCGAGGACATCGTCATCACCTCGGTCACCATCGAGGACTGACCATCTCCGTCCCCGCCTTCGGGACACCGGGGCCGGCGCAGCCGGCCCCGGTGTGTCCCCGACACCCCGACCGCGTCTCCTACGTCCGCTGCCAGCGCTGCGGCCGTCCGGCCTGCCCCGAGTGCCAGCGTCCGGCCGCGGTGGGCATCCAGTGCGTCGACTGCGTGCGCGAGCAGGCGAGGTCCGCACCGCAGACGAAGACGGCCCTCGGCGGGACCGTCCGGACGGGGCGCCCGGTCGTCACGCTGACGATCATCGCCCTGTGCGTCGTGAGCTGGCTGCTCCAGCGGTTCACGGGGGGCGAGTGGACCCAGCTGCTGGCGTTCGCACCGTTCATCGGCGACGTGCAGCCCTACCGCTTCCTGACCGCGGCGTTCCTGCACTCCTCGAGCGTCTTCCACATCCTGTTCAACATGTACGCGTTGTGGATCACCGGGCCCTTCCTGGAGCAGATGCTCGGGAGGGCGCGCTTCATCGCGCTGTACGTGCTCGCGGCCGTCGGCGGGTCGGTCGGCGTCGTGCTGCTGGCGCAGCCCACGATCGACGGCGGGTGGTTCACACCGGTGGTCGGTGCGTCGGGCGCCGTGTTCGGGCTCTTCGGGGCGATCCTCGTCGTCCTGCGCCGACTGGGCCGCAACGCCGCCCAGATCCTGGTGCTGATCGGGATCAACTTCGCGATCGGCTTCATGATCGACAACATCGCGTGGCAGGCGCACCTGGGCGGGCTCGTCGTGGGACTCGTGCTCGGGGCCGGCTACGCATATGCCCCGAAGGAACGCCGCAGGCTGTGGAGCGTGGGCATCACGGTGCTGGTCGCGGCCGTCCTGCTCGTGCTCACGGTGCTCAAGTACGCGTCGGCCCCGGCCTTCATGCTGTCCTGAGCCGATTACTCGACCTCGAATAGTTATCCACAGAGTTACTCACACCTGTGGAACTACACCCGTGTAGTTATCCACAGGGTGAGTGGATCTGTGGACGGCGGGCCGCCGAGACCGACTGGGCGAGGACACCGGGCCCTCGCCCGGTCGGGCTACTTCCAGCGGGTCGTCAGGACGAACCCGGCGATGATGAACGAGAAGCCGATCGCCAGGTTCCACTGCCGGATCGCCGGGATCGGCAGGCCCAGACCGTTGCTGGTGAGGTAGTAGAGGACGATCCACGCCAGACCCACCAGCATCAGGGTCAGCATCGTCGGTACCAGCCAGCGGGGGTTGCCGGTCTCAGGCTTCTTCACCTGCGGGGGCTTCACCTTGACGGGCTTCTTGCGGGACTTCGACTCGGGCACGAGAGCTGGCTCCTGTCCTCGGTTTGCGCGTTCCTGGCACGGGTGGTGTGCAGGAGCTGTGTCGGGTGGGACGAAGCGACTGCGCGCGACGTCGTGAACGGCAACGCCATTCGACGTCTAGCGTAGTGGGCGGACAGAATAGCCGTGTGCACGGTGAGGCGGAGGTGAGCCAGTGAGCCAGGACGAGGGGAACGTCGACATGACCCGCAGCGGGCCAGAGGGCGTCGACGGCCGTGAGACGCCCGGTGACGGCGCGCCGGCCGCGGCAGGAGGGATCCTCTCGCGTGGTCGACGTGTCCGGTCCGGCGTCACCGTCCTCCTGGTCCTCGCGCTCTCGGGGCTGATGTTCACCGCGAGCGCGCGCCTGGCACGCAACCAGGACGGGCGGCACCCGCAGAACCTCACGGAGCTCGTGCAGAGCGAGGAGCGCCGCGTCAAGAGCATGACGGAGAAGGTGGTCCAGCTCGAGGTCGAGGTGACCGGTCTCGCCGAGGAGCTGGCCCCCACCGAGGTCGCCGCTCCGGAGGACGTCGTCAACACGGGGATCGTGGCCGGCTCGATGCCGCTCACGGGTCCGGGCCTCAGCGTCACGCTCGACGACGCGCCGCCGACCCAGCTGGGTCGCGGTGCGACGGTGGACCAGCTCGTGGTCCACCAGCAGGACCTCCAGGACGTCATCAACGCGCTCTGGGCCGGCGGGGCCGAGGCCATGACCCTCCAGGGGCAGCGCGTCACCCCGACCACCGCCTTCCGCTGCGTCGGCAACGTGCTCAACCTGCACGGTCGTGTCTTCTCGCCGCCGTACACCGTCTCGGCGATCGGGAACACCGACGCGCTCCAGGCGTCGCTCGACCGGTCGCCGGCGATCGACCTCTACAAGGACTACGTCGACGCGTTCGGCCTGGGGTGGAAGGTCGAGAGGTCCTCCTCCTTGACCGTCCCGGCGTTCGAGGGCACGACGGACCTGCAGTACGCACGCGTTCCCGGTGCGAAGGACGATGCGTGACGCTCTGGTCCTGTGCCGTCCCGTGGTGGACGCGGTGACCGGCTCGGTGCGCCGGCGACGATGATGTACTGAGCACTGCGGCGCGGACGTGCCCGGGCCGGACCTCTCCGGGACCCGCTGCTGACCGTGCTCCCCGGGTGCCTCCTCCTCGCAGGGCGCACCCCTCCACAACGGAACGACAGTCGAAGGAACAGGTGGGTAAGGGATGGTCCGCATCCTCGTCGTGGACAACTACGACTCGTTCGTCTACACGATCGTGGGGTACCTGAACCAGCTGGGTGCCCGGACGGTCGTGGTGCGCAACGACGCCGTCCCTGCGGTCGGCGCAGACGGTCTGTTCCGGGACGACGACGGCGCGTTCGACGGCGTCCTCGTCTCTCCAGGCCCTGGCACTCCCGCGGAGGCCGGGCAGAGCGAGGAGGTCATCCGCGCCTGTGCGGAGTCGAGGACCCCGCTGCTCGGCGTCTGCCTGGGACACCAGGCACTCGCCGAGGTGTACGGCGCGACGGTCACGCACGCTCCCGAGCTCATGCACGGCAAGACGAGCCTGGTCGAGCACCAGGACGTCGGCGTCCTGGCCGGGCTCCCCTCCCCCTTCACGGCGACGCGCTACCACTCGCTCGCGGTCGTTCCCGAGACGGTCCCGGCGGAGCTGGTCGTCACGGCGACGACCGAGAGCGGGGTCGTCATGGCGCTCCAGCACAGGGACCTGCCGCTGCACGGCGTGCAGTTCCACCCCGAGTCCGTGCTGACCGAGGGCGGGCACCGTCTCCTGGCGAACTGGCTCCAGGCCTGCGGGGCGACCGACGCCGTCGAACGCTCGGAGGGGCTCGCGCCGCTCGTGCGCCGCTGAGGCGACCAGGCGCGTCCCCGGTGAGGCCGCGCACGGTGCTCGATCCCCGGGACGGGTGAGGGCCCGGCACCTCTCGGGGCCGGGCCC